>JBFLKI010000011.1:0-5585 GCA_040883135.1 Desulfotignum sp.
ACGGCCCCGATGCCGGTGCGGCCGGCCTGGCGTCCGAAATCATGGGAGATGCAGGCAAAATTGACCATTCGTTCCCCGGCTTCTCCGATGGTCAGAATCTGGAATTCCCGGCCCAGGTCGGTTTTCAGGATCTCTTCCACCTCGGTGGAGCCTTTGCCCCACAGATGGGCGGCCGGCCGGATCTCCACGGTGTCATTGTCAATAAAGATATAAGAGGGTTCCTGGGCCCGCCCGGTCAGAATGGTGACGTCATAGCCCGCATATTTCATGGTCACTCCGAAATGCCCGCCCATGTTGCTGTCGCCGTAACCGCCCGTGGCCGGGGATTTGGCGGCGAAATGGGTCTTGCCGGCCGCCGGCAGAAACAGGCCGCTCAAGGGCCCCATGGCAATGACGAACCGGTTGTCCGGCCCCAGAGGGTCTGTGCCGGGCGGAATTTCATCGTACAGAATTTTGGCGGTAAATCCCCGTCCCCCGATAAATTCATCCACCCATGCCTGTTTCAGCGGTTGTTTTTCAATAATGCCGCTGCTCAGATCAATCCTGAGCGTGTGTCCTGCGTATCCGTATAACATGATGCCCCTCCTTTTTCGCTAGTTGAAACTCAGTGCATCTCTGGGACACACATCCACGCACTGCCGGCAGTTGATGCATTTGTAGGGCATGCCGTCATCATCCACCATCATCACGTTTTCCGGACAGGCGGAAACGCATGCCAGGCACCCGTCGCATTTTTTCATGTCAATGCGCCAGGTGCCCTTGATCAGATGGATTGCCCCGGTGGGGCAGGCCTCGGCGCACTCTCCACACTGATTGCAGATTTTTACGTCATACCGGCCGGGTTCCGGGAACAGAGCCGTTACCTGCAGCATGGCTTTGGACGGATTGATAATTTTCATGTTCTGCAAAGAACACACCAGTTCACAGGCCCGGCACCCTGAACAGGTTTCATAATTGAATGACAAGGTCATTTTCCTTCTCCTTGGCTGTTGGATTATCGACCCTTTCGTGCTTGTTTTAAACCCTATCATATTTTGGGCAGGGATGTATAACGCATTGTTTTCATGAACCGATATGAACAGCGTTCATCCTTGCCATGAATATGTCAAGTCCGTGGGAATGGCGAAGGAATCAGATTATTCCCTTTTTCCGGTAGGTCCGCATCAGGCCCCAGTCCAAAATGAAGAACAGGAGTATGGGAAGTACCAGAAAGATCAGGGTCAGTACTGCGGCCAGGGACCGGTTGGAGGAGGCGAGCAGGGGCATCAGAAATCCGGTAAAGGAAGGCACATTGCCCCCGCCCATGAGAAACACCAGAAAATATTCGGAAAACGCCACCAGAAACACCACACTGCCGCCCGCGATCATGGCCGGCACCAGCAACGGCAGCTCCACCTGCCAGAAAACCGTCACCGGACCGGCTCCCAGGTTCCGGGCACAGATACGGATCTCTTCCCCCATGGTCTGGAACCCTGCCACCAGTGCCCGGAACATGTAGGGGTAGCTGAACAGGGCCAGGATCAGAACCACCCCGGCCACGGTGTCGGCCAGAGACAGTTTAATGAACACCACATGCAGACCCATGGCAAAGGTCATGGGCGGCACCAGGGCCGGCGTGAGCACCAGGGCCTCCAGCAGCCCTTTGCCGGCAAAGCGTTGCCTGGCGAAGGCGGCGGCCGGGCCCAGACACATGCACAAGGTGACGAAGACCGTGGCCAGAGAATAAAAAAATGAGGAGGCCAGAGAGGAAAGAATCTGCTCCCGGTGGGTGATCAGAAACCCGATGCCGGTAAAAGAAAACCGTTCCGGCCACAGGTCCGGAAACCGCCAGCCCGGTGCCAGGCCCACCAGCACCAGGATCCCGGCGGGCAGCACGAACAGGCCTGTCAGCAACACCAGGGTGAGCACGTGGGTAAACGGACCGGCTGTTTTCACAGTTTTCTGACCCCGTTTTCCAGGCGGGTGACCGTCCTGGAATAGGCGATGATGAACAACACGGCAAAGCCGAACATCAGTGTCAGAATGGCCATGGCTTCCGGCCGTCTAGCCAGGTCATGCTTGAAATACAGGTCAAAGACATGAAGGCTGAGCATGCCGGGCCGGCTTTCGCTCAGGATATAGGGAATGTCGAAAGCCCCGAAACTGTAGAGAAAAAGGATGATGAAGCTGGTGTGAAGGGCCGGGGCCAGCCGTGGCAGCACAATGGAAAAAAAGATGCGGCATCCCGATGCCCCCAGCATGGCGGCGGTCTGGATCTGCCTGACATCGAACCGTACCAGCAGGGCCAGGATCAGCAGCATGGCAAAGGGCGTACCTTTGAGGGTATAGGCCAGGATCATGCCGATACCCCACCCGGAATAAAGCACATTGGGAAACACGTGCATGGACTGGATCAGGCCCAGCTGATACGCAAGGGAGGCCAGGATCCCGGACCGGCTCCAGAAGACCAGTATCACAAACGCCACGGCAATGTGAGGCAAAATCAGTGGAATCTTGTATACTAGGGCTGCCCCGGCCAAGGATCTGGGTAGTTTCCAGACCCGGTAGGCCAGAAAAGTTCCAGCCATCACCGATCCAGCGGCAGACCCCAGGGCGACCCCCAAAGAAAACCCGAAAGAAGTGAAAAAGGACGGGTCTGACAGGATTGTTTTATAAGCCGCAAATATCCCGCCGGTATGAGGAAGGGGGGTGAAGAACCCCAGAGACTGGCACACCGTGAGAAATACCCCTCCGCAGAACAGTACCCCAAATGGCAGCATCAACGGGCTGAGTTTGAGGATCAGCAGAAGCGCTCGATGCCGTTTACTTGTCCAGGACATGGGTTTTCCAGTCCCGTTCCATGGCTTCCAGGTAGTCGGCCGGGATTTCGGGCACGGCCGCAGGGGTCAGCCGGTCGGGAGCCATGGTGGCCGCTCCCAGGTCCACCGACGCAAACCGCTGCCTGTCTGTAGGACTCAGCCGCTCCAGGTCCAGAACCGGAAAATCTCCCCAGTTTTCAGGCTGAAATTTGGACACCTGGGCATCCACGGACACCAGAAAATCCGCCAGCACCATGGCCCCGGCCTTGTTGGGGGCGTTAAAGGGAATAGCGGTGAAATGGGTGTTGAAAATGGACCCGTCTTTGAGAATAAAAGTTCGGACCGTGTCCGGATAACTGCCTTCGATGATCATGTTCTGGGCATGGGGCGGATGATAGGACATACCCAAGGCGACTTCGCCCCTGGCAAACAAAGTGTCCAGGAACGCGCTGTCCCTGGGATAGGTTCGTCCTTTCTGCCACAGAAACGGCTTGATGTCGTTGAGCCAGTCCCATAGCAACGGTGCATTTTTATCGTACAGGTCCGGGTTCCACCCGGTCATGTATTGTTCGTATCCGCCGGTGACTGCATAGAAGATGTGGCGGACAAAGGCGGACCCGGTGAAATCCGGTGGCTGGGGATAGGTGAACTGTCCGGGATTGTCCATGATCCACTGTTTGAGGGCCGCCACCGTGTCCGGCGGGGTGTCCATCCTTGCGGTGTCATATTCGAACACGAACTGGGCCCGGCCATAGGGGGCTTCATAGCCATTCACCGGAAACCCGAAATCATGGGTGATACTGTCCGGATCCACAAACTGCCGGACATTGGGCAGGTGCATGGCAAAGGGACCGAACAGCAGTCCGGCCTGTTTCGCATTCTTGAAGTTTTCTCCATTGATCCACAACAGGTCGATGGTGCCGGTTTTTTTATCCGCCGCCTTTTCGTTGAGCAGTTTGTTGACAAACACCCCGGCATCCATGGGTATCCGTTTCAGATCGACGTCATACCGCTGTTTCATCTCTCGGGCCACCCAGGTATCGACCCAGGCGTTGACATGGGCCCATCCGCCGTACATGTACCACCGGACCTGAGTCCCCCGGGCCTGTTCCCGGACCTGTTCGAACGGGGTGTCCGTCAGGATGTCGCCGGATGCCCGGGCCGGCAGGGCAAACGGATGAAAAAACGGCATTAGCAGGATCAACAGCAAGGGGATAAGATTCAGTCGCAGGGTCATAAAATCTCCTTTCAGCTTAAATGTGTGACAGGTCTGTCGGAATACCGGGTCAAACTTTACATTTAAAACGGCCGGTACCGCAGGGACACCTGCTGATTGTTTTCAAACCGGTCATTCTGACTGTAGATGGTATAGGCCTGAGGGCCGACGGTCACCGTATACACGGTGTAGTGACCGGCAAATGTTTTGTCAGTGATGCGGCCGCCACCATCTGAGTCCTCGATGATGACCAGATTTTCCGGCCGTGCCGGCAGGAATTTTCCGTCCAGCGGGCTGGTAAGGGTTTCATCCACCTGGAACAACGGGAACAGCGACGGCGGGATCTTGTTCACCGGGCCCAGGAAACGGGCCACGGCCGCTGTGGCCGAGTGGAAATACACCTGCCGGGGGGTGTCGAACTGCTGGAGCCGCCCGTCCAGGAGCACCCCGATACGGTCGGACATGGCAAACGCCTCTTCCAGGTCATGTGTGACACTGATGGTGGGAATGCTGAACGCCTGCTGGGTGGTGCGGATAAACCGGGCGGTTTCCATTTTCAGGTTCCGGTCCAGGTTGGCAAAGGGTTCATCCAGCAAAAGCACGGCCGGGTTCACGATCATGGCCCTGGCAATGGCCACCCGCTGCTTCTGGCCGGCGGAC
Organism: Desulfotignum sp.; assembly: GCA_040883135.1. GTDB lineage: Bacteria > Desulfobacterota > Desulfobacteria > Desulfobacterales > Desulfobacteraceae > Desulfotignum. The sequence continues at coordinate 4,675 of JBFLKI010000011.1, forward strand.
AGCTGCGCCGGGTACTGGTCCGCCTGGGGGGCCAGCTGGAAATACTCCAGCATCCGGTCGACCTGGTGGGCGATCTGCTTTTTCTTCAGGTGCCGGGCCTTGAGCCCGAACCCGATATTCTCCCGCACCGTCATGGCGGGAAACAGCACATAATCCTGGAACACGATGATCACCGGGTGGTGCTTGTTCACCGGTTTGGAAAAAACCACGTCTCCGTTGTCTGGGATTTCCAGACCCGCAATGATTTTCAACAGGGTGGTTTTGCCCGCCCCGGAGGGCCCCACAATGGAGACCAACTCGCTGGAAGAGACATCACAGGTGATCTCCTCCAGAACGGTCTGGTTTTTATACATTTTGCTTATACAACGGAGTTCAAGATCCATGGGATATCCGATAGATACTGCTGAATTTTGGCAAAGGTGTCCGGGTTCTGGATGGGCCGGTCGGTCTGTGTATACTCATACCAGGCCATGAAGCACCAGGACAGGGCCCGCAGCAGGATGGTCTGTTCCATGACCCGGGATTTCTCCTTCAGATCCTCAAACGGGATATCCGGGCAGGCCAGGTCGTGATACACGGACAGAAAACGGTGACGGTCTTCCCGGCTCAGCACGGTATCGGTCTTCCACAAGGTGGTGGTGGGGACTATGAAGTGGCCCAGGTCCTGGTACCGGCAGGAGACCACGGCTTTTTCCCAGTCCACCAGGAAGCCCCGGTCCGGGCGGATGAGAAAATTGCCGGAGTTCACTTCGGTGTTCACCAGGCATAAAGGTTCTGTTTGAAACAATGGGCGGGTTTCCGCTGCCAGGGTCTGGACAGTGTCATGGTAGGACAGGATCTGAGCCTGCTCCTTTTTCAGGGGATGGTCGGCAAACCGGTGGATGAGGCCATGGCTTTCCTGAGCAATGGCA
>JBFLKI010000327.1:0-9248 GCA_040883135.1 Desulfotignum sp.
CAAGCAGGTATACAGTGTCATGGTGAAAACGGCGGTGGTCCATCCGGACAAAGCCTACCGGGGCGGTCTCAGCGACCTGGACACGGTGCAGAGTTTCTGCGCCTCTCCGGGGATGCATGCGTTGTTTGACGTGATGTGGGCCCCGTTCTACTTAGGGCTCATCTATCTGTTCCATCCGGTCCTGGGCCTGATCGCCACCATCGGGGCCCTGTTCATGGCCGGTCTGAGCCTGCTTCAGGAGCAGTTGATCCGGAAGGACATGGGCTCTGCCAATCAACTGAACATGATGAACCAACGGTTTGTGGACTCGTTTTTACGTAACGTGGAGGTCATCAACGGCATGGGCATGACATCGGCGGTCACGGACCGGTTCGTGCATCACAACGACCAGGTCATGGCGGCCCAGACCCGGTCCAGTTATGTGGCCGGTTCCATCCAGGCGGTGGTCAAACCGGGACAGATCACCATTCAGGTGATGATTTACTGTTTCGGGGCGTACTATGCCATGACCCAGGGGTTTGATGTGGGGCTTATGGTGGCCGGTTCCATCATCATGGGCCGGGGCCTGGCACCGCTCATGCAGCTCATGGGGTCCTGGCGTCAGGCCCGGCATGCCTGGGAAGCCTTCAACCGGATCAGGCAGGCGACCCGGGCACCGGTTCAGGACCCGGCTCTGTCCGCTCCCATGCCGTTGCCGGCCCTGACCGGCCGGATTCAGGTGGACAGGGCCTCGTTTGTCATGAATGGCCGGGTCCTGCTCCATCAGATCTCGTTTGATCTGGAACCCGGGCAGTTTCTGGGGATCATCGGGCCCTCCGGGGCCGGCAAGACCACCTTGTGCCGGCTGCTGCTGGGTATCTGGCCCGCCATGGGCGGCCGGGTGGACCTGGACGGCCGGGATGCCTTTGCCCGGGACAGTCAGGAGACCGGGCCTTGCATCGGGTACCTGCCTCAGGAAGTGGAACTGTTTCCCGGCACGGTGGCGGAAAATATCTCCCGACTGGCATCCCCGGATGATCGGGCGATGGAATCGGTGCTGGATCTGAGCCGGTGTCGGGATCTGGTGGAAAGTCTGCCCAAAGGAATGGACACCCGTCTGGGCGGTATGGGGGACATGCCGCTGTCCGGGGGGCAGAAACAGAAAATCGGCCTGGCCCGTGCCCTGTACGGTCGGCCGGCACTCCTGGTCCTGGACGAACCGTCGGCCAGTTTTGACGAAACCAGTGAAAACCAGCTTCGTGAAACCCTCAGCGTGCTTAAAGCAGGGGGAGGGTGCACCTGCATCATGGTGACCCACAAGCCGGCCCTGCTCCAGTCCATGGACCGCATCCTGGTGCTGAAAAGCGGCCGGGTGGCCCTGTTCGGACCCACACAGGCTGTTTTTTCCCGTTTGGGCGTGGCCGGTGCAGGTGCTGCGTCATGAAACCCTTTCTCAAGCGCTGTATGACCTATTTTGTGTTTGCGGGGGTGTTCTCCCTTTTCATCAACACGCTGCACCTGACGTTTCCTTTATATATGCTGGCGGTATATGTGCGGGTGCTGGACAGTTTCAGTTTTTCCACGCTGTACGTGATGACGGCCATGGCCCTGTGCGGTCTTGTGGTCATGGGACTGCTGGAGTTTTTGCGTTCCCGGCTGCTGGTGCGGGCCGGTATCAAGCTGGACCGGCTGCTGACAAGGCAGTCTCTCAAACAGATGCTTGCGGATCTGTGTCGGGCGGACAGCACGGGATATACACAGGCCCTGCGGGATATTCACACCCTGCGCAATTACCTGGGGGGCAATGCGGTATTTGCTTTTTTTGATGTCCCCTGGATTTTTATCTATCTGCTGGTGATTTTTCTGGTGCATCCGATTTTGGGGCTGGTGGCCACGGCCGGTGCAGTCGTGATCCTGGTGCTGGGCCTCCTGCAGGGATGGTTGACCCGGGAGAGCAGCCGGGATGCGGCCCGGACGAACCAGCAGGGGAAACACTGGCTGGGAATCAGTTTCAGGGCGGCCCGTGAGCTGCAGTGCATGGGCATGGTGGAAGCCGGGGCAAACCTGTTTTCCCGCATCAATCGAACCGAACAGGTGCTTCAGGACAAGGCCGGAAACATCAGCCAGTTTCTGGGGGCGACCGGTCATAGTTTCGGCATTTTCATGCAGGTGGCCATTTTCGGGACCGGGGCCGCTCTGGTTCTGGCCAACCAGGCCAGTCCCGGGGTGATTATTGCCGCATCCATCATTATGGGCCGGGCATTTGCACCCATCAACCAGGGGATTGCCGCCTGGAAGCAGACGGCCGGGGCAAAAACCGCCTATGCCAACCTCACACAGCTGCTGACAGGCGCCCGGGACCGGGACCTGGCAGTGACGGCAGCGGTGAAGGGCTGTCTGGATGTACAGGCGGCCGGGCTTGACATCGATGGCAGAACCATACTAAAGGAAATTGATTTTACCGTGAAGCCCGGTGAAATCCTGGGGCTGGCCGGACCCAACGGTGCCGGAAAAACCTGCCTGTGCCGGATGATTCTGGGCATGTGGGCCCCGGATACCGGCAAGGTCCTGCTGGACGGCCGGGAGATCTGCCGCCTGGACAATGAAATGATCGGAAAATTTCTGGGATACCTCCCCCAGGGCGTGGAGCTGTTCGCCGGCACAGTGGCGGACAATATCGCCCGCATGGGTCCGAAAGACGACCTGGCCGTGGTGGCAGCGGCAAAAAAAGCAGGGGCCCACGATGTGATACTGGGATTTGACAACGGGTATGACACGCTGATCGATGAGATAGGACACCATAGTCTGTCTGGAGGACAACGTCAGCAGGTGGGTCTGGCACGGGCCCTTTACGGCAGCCCGAAGCTGGTGGTGCTGGATGAGCCGGACGCCAACCTGGACGAGGCCGGGGATGCCGCTCTGAAAAGGGCGCTCAAACAGTTGAAGCAGGAGGGGGCCGCCACCATCATGATAACTCACAAACCCACCCTTTTGTCGGTTGCGGATAAGATCCTGGTTCTCAGGAACGGCACCATGGCGAAATTCGGCACCGCAACAGAGGTGTTTGGACAGATGACAGGAGATCATAGATAATGCAGCAACTGATGAAATCGTGGGTAACCTATATACTGCCTGCCGGGATCTTCAACACGGCCCTGAATCTGGTCTTTCTCGCGGTTCCGGTGTATATGCTGGTGGTGCATGACCGGGTGCTCTTCAGCTTCAGTACCGCCACGCTTGTGACACTGGGTACGGGCATCATGATCAGCCTGGCAGCCGTGGCAGCACTGGCATATGCGCGTGACCGGATACTGGTCCAGGCCGGCAACCAGCTGGTGCAGCAGATGATTCCCCGGGTGGTGGATGCCCTGCATAGAAACGCCGCCGCCCTGACCCCTGATGGGTATGACCGGGGTCTCGAAGATCTGGAAACACTGCGGGATGCCGTGATCCAGGGCCGGTTTTTCACGTTTCTGGATCTACCCTGGATGGGGGTCTATCTGTTTGTTCTGTATGTCATGCACCCGTTCACAGGATTGGTTGCCCTGGCAGCCGTGCTGATGGCAGCTTTTTTTCAGTGGCTGCTCCGGATATTTGAAAACAGGCGCCGAACCCTGGCGGATGTGGGCAATGCTGTCGGCCGGGCCCGGGTAACCATCCGGGCTGCCCAGGCCCAGGCTGCGGCCGGCATGGGTATGGCTTCCGGCATTGCCCGGCAGTACCGCGAACGCTATGCCGGGCTGCTGAAAATCAAATCAGAGGCGGAGCAGGTCCATGCCGGAATGGGGGCGGTAATCCGTTTCGTTCACTGGGGGGGAATCGCCGGTGTTTTCACCGCCGGCACCATGGCGTTTTTCGAAGAAGAGATCACCGTGGGAACAATGTTTGCCGCCGTCATGGTGACCGTCCGGCTAATGATGCCTCTGGAACGGCATCTGTCTGACATGGCGGCCGCCATCGATGCCGCGGGCGCCTATAAACGGCTCAGACAGTTCATCGGACCGGACCCGGTAGGCCAGAAAACCGTTTTGCCGGAACCGGCCGGGCAGATTCAGGTTCAGGGTCTGACCCTGTCCATTCCCGGCAGAACACTGGTGCACGGCATCAGCCTGGATCTGGCCCCCGGACAGACTCTGGGGGTGACCGGGCCCAACGATGCAGGCAAAACGGTTCTGTGCCGTCTGCTGAGTGGTATCTGGGCACCTGCGTCCGGCGAGATCCGCCTGGACGGGGCCCTGATCGACCAGTGGCCGGCCCGGGAACTGGGCCGGTATATCGGGTATATGCCCCAGGAACCGGATCTGCTGCCCGGCACGGTGGCGGAAAACATCGCCCGGTTCACCGGCGGCGGCAGTGACGCAGTGATACAGGCAGCCCGGGCCGCAGGCGCCCATGACATGATTCTGAAGTTACCTCAGGGGTATGACACTCCCATCCTGCAGGCCGGTACCCGTCTGTCTGCGGGCCGGCGGCAGCTCATCTCCCTGGCCCGGGCACTTTACGGCAGCCCCCGTTTCCTGATCATGGACGAACCCCATACCTATCTGGACGATACCGGCCTCAAGATCCTGCAGGGGGTGATCCACAGTCTGAAACAACAGAAAACAACCACCGTGATCGTGACCGACCGGCCGGCGATGCTTTCCAGCGCAGATAAACTGCTGGTCATCAAGGAAGGTCGGACCGCTATGTACGGGGCGGCAAATGAGGTTATGGCACAACTGGCCGCCCGGCAGCAACCCCAGCAACAGGCAGCAGGAGCATAAACAATGGAGACACAGGACAACACGCACGAGACCATCCTTAACACCAATCCCGTAAAGTATATCATTGCCGGCTTGGTGGTGATCGGCCTTTTTTTTGGCGGGCTGGCAGTCTGGTCGATCTTTTTTCCCTTCCAGGGAGCGGTGATCGCTTCCGGGGTGGTCAAGGTATCCGGAGAACGCAAAAAAGTGCAGCACCTGGAAGGCGGCATCATCGAAAAAATCCGGGTGAGGGAAGGGGACCTGGTGGCAGCGGGAGATCCTTTGATAGAACTGAAAAGTTCCCAGATTGTCTCCAATGTGGAATTGCTTCAGGGACGGCTGTGGGCCAAACTCGCAGAGGCTGACCGGCTCCAGGCGGAAGTGGCGATGGCGCAAGACATTGCCTGGTCCGAAGAACTGACTGCCATGAAACATGATCCGGATGTGGCGGATCTGGTGTCCAAGGAGATGGATATTTTCACCTACCGACGGTCTGATCTTCAGGGAAAAATACATCTGTATCATTCCCAGATCAAGCAGCTGGGCAACCGGATCGAGGGAGCCAGAGAAGAGTCCGCCAGTGTGGATGAAATCATTGCCAATCTGATCGAAGATCTGGAAAGCAAGCGGCCCCTGCTCGCGGACCAGTTCATGGGAAAAACCGATATCCTTCAACTGGAGCGGTCCCTGTCCGAATACAGGGGCAGGCAGGGCAAGCTCAAGCAGGATATCGCCGCGTTCCAGCAGCAGATCGAGGAACTGCGGCTCAGGATCGTGGATATTCAGAACCAGTACCGGGAGGCGGCCATGTCTCAGCTGGGGGAGGTGAAAGAAACCATATTTGAACTCAGAGAACAGATCAAACCCCAGCTGGACGCCAGAGAACGCCTTACGGTGAGAGCTCCCATATCCGGTGTGGTCATCAATATGCGGGTGCATTCCGAAGACACCGGCGTGATCTTACCGGGAATGCCTCTGCTCGAAATCGTGCCTTCGGAGTCCAGGTTGGTGGTCATTGCTCAGGTTCGACCCAAGGACATTACCTCTGTTAAAGAGGGTCAGCCCACCCGGGTGCAGCTGGCCGCATTCCAGAGAAAATCCACCCCCCCGGTGCAGGGAAAAGTCATTCACGTGTCTCCGGATTTGATCCTGCCGGAGCAGGGCACCGCCACGCTGCCCCATTACGAGGTTCATGTGGAGGTGGACCCGGCAGATCTGGCTGAAAAACAAGCCTACCTGTCACCGGGCATGCCTGTGGCCTGCTACATCACCACCGACACCCGCACCGTGATCAGCTACCTGCTGGGACCGCTGCTCAGAAATATCGACAGGGCACTCAGGGAGTAGGGGGATATAACGATGCATCAAACCTCCTACAATAAAATGAACGATTTTGTTCAGCAGTATCTGAATAAAAAAATGCCGTTATCCATTCTGGATTTGGGCAGTCAGAATGTGAACGGCTGTTACCGGCCACTGTTTGAGCATCCCGGCTGGACCTATCTGGGGGTTGACCTGGAACCGGGGCCGAACGTGGATCTCATACTGGCAGATCCCTATGACTGGAAAGATATCGGTTCCCATACCATGGATGTGGTCATTTCAGGCCAGGCATTTGAACACATCAAATATTTCTGGGTGACCATGCTGGAGATCAGTCGTGTCCTGAAAACCGGCGGATTATGCTGTATCATTGCCCCGTCAGCCGGGTATGAACACCGGTATCCGGTGGACTGCTGGCGGTTTTATGCCGACGGGTTCACCGCCCTGGCAGAATATGCGTTCCTGGATCCTCTCAAAGCCTACACTCAGAAACAGGACAATGGCGTGGAAGGGGAGTTGTGGAAAGATACCGTACTTGTCGCCGAAAAAAAACCGTTGTCCATCAGGGACACGGTCCGGTTCAGGATGAAAAATTTTTTTCTCAAACGTTTTTTATATCAGTGTAAAGAGAAAACTTATGGGTAAATACGATTATGCACTGGATCTGGATTTCAAAAACTCCTTGTCCTTGATTGCCGGAAGGGTGAAGAAAAACAGCCGGGTCCTGGAATTCGGCCCGGCCAATGGTCGTCTGACCCGTCATCTGAAGCAGATGCTGAACTGTGATGTCACCATTGTGGAGATAGACGAGGCATCCGGCCGGGATGCCGCAGCATATGCCAGCCTGTCACTGCTTGGCAGGGAACAGGGGGATATCGAGTCCTATGTCTGGTATGACCAGCTTGAGGAACAGCGGTTTGACCACATCATTTTTGCGGATGTGCTGGAGCATCTGCATGATCCGGAGACGGTCCTGTTAAAAAGCAGCAAACGGCTGGCTGAAAATGGCTCCGTGCTTATATCCATTCCCAATATCGCGCATAATTCAGTTATCATCGATTTGATGAACAACCGTTTCCAGTATGGAGATATCGGGCTGCTGGACAACACTCATCTGAAATTTTTTACGTATTATTCGTTTGTGGAACTGCTTAACCGGACCGGTCTGTTTACCGTGGGAGAATTCTGTGCCTGTGCCAGGGTCGGGGAGACCGAATTTCAAAATTCTTATAATGATGTCAACCCGGCAGTGGCAAAGGTGTTGAGGAAAAAAGAGTTTGGCAATGTTTACCAGTTTGTTTTTGAGGTGAAGCCAAAGCAAAATGATTCAACCCTGGAATCCAACATTTACCGGAATCTTGACAAAACCGCATCATATCAGTCTGCGCTCTACATCGATGACGGAACCGGCTTCAAAGAAACTCGAAAAATAACCCGGTTCATCGATCCGGATGAAAACACGCGGGAATTTGAGTTGACCCCCTTTGACACAGCACGAAGGATTCGTTTTGATCCCATTGACACCAATTGTATCATTCGGATCAACAATCTCGAATTTTTGGATGAAAACAAGATCAGCAGGTCTGTATCTATTTCAGCGCATAATGCTGAATACGTTTCAGACAATATCCTGTGCTATGAATGCGATGATCCTTACATGATTGTTGACGTCACCGGCCCAGTCCATACCTTCCGGGTTGATTATGAATTTATCGATTACGATTTCACCGGTTCAGGCGGGATGGCATTTTTGTTCGATCAGATTAAAAAAACAGCTGAAGTAAGACATGAGCTGCAACAAATGCAGGCCTCAAGAAGCTGGCGGTATACCCGGATTTTCAGGCGGGAGCCCGGGCAGTAATTTGAGTGCGGTCATTCATACCCCTTCGTTCCCCGTGCCAGGCTGTGTTGTCCTCTTTAACCCGGACATGTCGGTAATCAGTCATATACGTTCTTATATCGATTTTGTCGACAGACTGTATGTCATGGACAACAGTGACCAGGCATGTCAACAAGTGGTTGAGGCTGTCTCGCAGCTGCCAAAGGTCAGGTATGTCTCCATGAACGGCAACCAGGGTGTTGCAAAAGCGTTGAACGCGGCTTTGTTTCTGGCGGTTTCCCATGGCTATACATGGATGATCTGTTTTGACCAGGATTCCTGGCTGACAGAGAATATCCTGGTGAAACTGTTTCAATGTCTGGAGAGGTATGATAAGGACAGGGTCGGCATGATCTGTGCCAGGTATACGAAAAAGGACCGGTATGTCGAGGTGTATGGAGACGGCTGCAACGAGCTTCTGGCCTCCATTACCGCCGGCAGCGTGGTGAACTTGGCGGTGTTCAGGAAAATGGGACCGTTTCTGGAAAAGCTGTTCATTGATCATGTGGATCATGAATACTGTCTGCGACTGCGGCGGCACGGATATAAAATCATTCAGGCAAACAATGCGTTCATTTGCCATCAGCTGGGGAACAGCCGGAATTATCTGATCTGCCGAAGTTCAAACCATGCTGCTTTCCGGTGGTATTTCATGACACGGAACCGGGTTTATGTGGCCTGTTTGTACAAGAAAGACCTGCCGCGGTTCTTCAGAACGGAAATGGTCCGTTTTGCCGGGGAATTGATGAAGATCCTGGTGTTTGAATCTCAGAAGTTAAAGAAATTCAAATATATGGTCATGGGATATCGGGATTTTCGAAAAAACCGGTTCGACCGGGCTCCGGGCGATCTGTAGCGCAATGATATCGGTCTGTATGGCAACATATAATGGGGAAAGGTATGTCCTTGAGCAGTTGCACAGCATTCTTTCGCAACTGTCTGATATCGATGAGGTGATCGTTTCGGATGATGGATCCTGTGACAGTACCTGTGCGATCATCGAGCAGATCGATGATGATCGGATACGATTGTTTCGCCATACACAACAACCACAGGGACCCGGGAAAAATTTTGAATTTGCCCTCTTACAGGCAAAAGGGCAATTCATTTTTTTGGCAGACCAGGATGATGTCTGGGAAAATAAAAAAATCAGCACCATGCAGACGTACCTCACAGCGTATGACCTGGTGGTCAGTGACTGTTCCATCATTGATTTGAATGGCAATACATTGTATGATTCATATTTCATGTTGCGGCGCTCCGGTGCCGGGATTTTAAAGAACCTGCGGCGCAACAGCTACATGGGGTGCTGTATGGCATTC
>JBFLKI010000328.1:0-9329 GCA_040883135.1 Desulfotignum sp.
ACCCCGCCGGCCGGCGGCAGCCGGGTGGCCCTGGGTTCCCTGGACGGGGAAAAAAGAATGTCCTGTCCCGTGCCGGTCATCAGATAGGTCTCAGCAGCCTGCCCTTCCACAGCCCCTCCAGCGCCCCGGCTGAAGGCGGCTGTGATGTCTTCCCCGGAACCGGACACAATGCCGTGGGTAATGACCACCCCGGACCGGTCCACATTCACCGTGGGAAGCAGCAGAATGGAGGGAAACACGTTTTCCGGATTGTCCAGGTATTTCTGGCGCCACAGATAGCTTCTTTCGCTGTAGGGAGAGGCCCATACATCCCGGATGCCCTGGAAAATGGCTGTCCGGTCCCGGACATTGAAAACGGTGAGGTTCAGCCCGGCACCGGTAAAATCGCTGATATCTTCCATATTGGTATCGCTGCGGATGAACACCGGCACCTCCCCCAACGGGGCATGGAAGAGTGCCTGGAACTTTTCTGTCAGGCCGGTTTCCAGTCCGGGCAAAAGCGGCATGGTGCGGATGGCGGATTGAAGCTCTGCCAGCGCTGCCATCTGCGCTGTTTCTCCATTGGCACGGCGGTCCAGGGCCCGGGTCAGAAACTGCCAGAAAGTGCCGCCGGTGCCGGGCATGGGCTGGTCCATGTGAAGCCGGAATATGCCAAAGGGGATCACGATACCCTCTCCCACAACATCGGGAAAAAGGTGTTTCAACTCCCCGAGATTGGCGGCCTTGGGACCGCAGATTCGGCCGGAATCAACCGCTCTAAGGTCGCTCAGGCGGATCAGTGCGGTTTGTTCAAGCACGATCTTTTCAACGGGCACCCGGAACCGCTCCTGTTTTCTCTCCTGTTTCCGGACCAGCCGGCGCTCTTCTTCTGTCAGCCGGTGATCCGGCTTGAGCACAATTACCCCAGCCGGGGATACGGCATAAAACAGGGTCTGCCCGGCCCAGGGCACCAGACTTTCCAGGCCCTGCCGGGAGACCACGGTATTGGGAATGCCCAGATTCCTGGCCAGCAGCTGGACATGGGAAACCAGGTTGCCTTCGGACACCGTGAACATTCCGGCCACCGGCTTGAGTTCCGGCGGAATGCGGCTGAAGGCGTAAATCTTTGCCGGATCGGTCTCCTTCATGGCGCTGTCCGTGTGGGGGATTTCCAGAACCCCATAAGCCAGTCCCGCATTCATGCCCCGGAAGTGGCGGGAGGGGATCCCGTCAGGCAGTTGATGGGTGATGCCGGAAAAATGCTGCACCATCCCGGCCAGTGCGCCCAGGGTGTCCCCGAGCGGCAGCAGGATCGAGGACCGGATCCGGTCATCCATGAATCCGGCTGTTTGGGGTTCGAACCGGGAGAACCGCTGGATTTCCGGGAGATAAACGGACTGGATCATGGCGGTTCCCCAGTCGACCGTCCGTGTCAGCTGTTCCGCCTTCAGGCGGAACAGTTCAAACGGCAGGGCATTCTCCTGCGGTGACGGCTGAAACCGTTCCACTGCCTCCCATTCCCAGATTTCCAGGTATCCGCACCCGGCCGCCACCTTGGTCAGGACCCGGCATTTGTCCATCAGCTCTTCCAGGGTCCGGGGCTCCCAGGTACGGATGGTTGAAAACAGGATATGCTCCATGTCAATGGAAAGGTCCATCAGGGGCAGCCTGAGCTGGGAGGGCGCCTGTGTCACTGCCGATCGGATCTTGAAAACCAGGTCGGCCATGTCCTGGAACGGGTTGACGCTTCCGTCCGGATATGCGGTGCCGGTCCGGGCCAGGTGTTCCTTTGACCGGGCCAGCGCGGACCGGGTTTCAGACAGCACGGGCAGGGTCATGGGTTTTGACGCCAGCAGACGGTCGAGGCGCTGAATCGGTTCGACTGCATACTCGGCCGCAAGGTGCTGGATCAATTCGTTGAACAGGGCAGTCTGACGGCTGTCCAGTCCATGTTCCTGCGACGTCACGAAATCTCTGACCCGGTCGAGGTCCCCGGCATCGGGCTGCCCGTGAATCTTGACCCGCAGGTCCATGAAATCAGGGACCTGATCGGACAGGGTTTTGGACACCGCCCGGATGGTGTGCAGCCGGTCCCGGTTCTGATTGAGATGGGGGATGGTCCGGCAGGCCTCCCGGATCACAAAGAACCGATCCTGGATATGGTCCGGCCTGTCCAGGACCTGGGCCAGAAACCGCCCGCCCCAGGCTGTCTCATCCTCTGCCTGGATGGCCCCCCGGTAGTATCGGGCCCGGCGGTAGATCCACCCGTCATCCGTCTGGAACAGATACCGGACCAGGGCATGCTGTTTGATCCGGGAATGATCCGCGGCCGCATCCCATATGTCATCATGGGAAGATCCTGACAGCACCAGATCCAGATAGATCTGCCGGGTGTCGGCAAGGTCGGACACCCACTGCTTGGGCAGGCCGTGCTGGACCCCACCGGAACCCGGACACCGCTGGTCGGCGGGCAGCACCCGCCCGTCCTGGCAGAACCATTTGATGGCCTGATACGGGCCTCTGGGATCTTTTTTCAACGCCTGAACCATGGAAGCGATCTCCGCATCGGTCTGGGCCAGGGCCGGGGGCTGCCAGGAAATCTCCAGGCAGAGCAGGGCCAGGCATGCAAATACCCGCCATGTTATTGTTAATCGTTTATACATTGCCGGTCTCACGATCATCGGGTTTGTCATTTTGCCCCCAGGGATGCGGCGAACAGGGTGATAATCCGTTTTTCCCGGAGCAGCCGTTTTCTAAAAATTTTATTTCCTTGTAGAAACTAAGGGAGAAACCAATCAGGATGGCATGTTATCAGCCTGTAAAACCCAATATTCCTTTTGGCTTGACCTGTCAATTAAATAAACGCTCATGAGTCTGGGAAAACAAACTTTTGCCGATTCAGGATTTTCATGTTTCCGATACCAAAACCGCAGGATCTATTTTTTGAATTCAGACCCTTTGTCATCAATGAGTTCGAGCAGCACCCCGGTCATTTTTTTCGGATGGATAAAGGAAAATTCGCAGTCCCGAAACGGCCTGGCCCCTCCGATGAACGGATAGCCCTTTTCCGTCAGATCTGCCATGGCATTCCGGGTGTTGTCCACATTCAGACTGACGACCATCACCCCTTCACCCTTTTTTTCGATGAATTTTGCCACCTCCCCGTCCGGGGTCACCGATTCCATGAGTTCAAATCCCACCTCGCCAATCCAGTATCTTGCCACCCTGATCTTTTCAGATTCATCGATGTAGGTATCATCCGGCCCGGTTTTTCCCAAGACCGGTTCCCAGACTTTTCGGGCTTGATCCAGGTTTTTGACCGCAATGCTGATGTGATCGAGTTTGTTGATTTTCAATGCATACCTCCCGGTTAAAGATATTATCCGATGTGGGGATTCAGGGTCCACTTGATGAACCAGCCGTTCTCATCCCGGTCCAGGCACACAATGCCTGAATTCTGAAACCGGATCACCTGCAAGCCGGGGTTCCCGGCCGTCAGAAAGGAGACCAGCCGTTCCATGTAAGGCAGATGGCCCACGACCATCATATCAGTATCCGGATCGATCCGGTCCCCCAGATCCGTGACATCATCGATCGGGCCGATGCCATCCAACTTCTCCAGGGGAGCATCCACCGCCAAAATGTCCCTGAAAATCTGTGCAGTCTGCTCGGCACGGGCCTTGCCGCTGTGCCCGATGGTGGATACCGACACCTGGTACATCTTTGCCACTTCAGCGATTTTCAGAGTTTCCTGCCGGCCGGTCTCAGACAACCCCTTGGCCGGGTCCTTTTCTTTTGGCAGACTTTTTCCGTGCTGCACCAGATATACCGCCATAAAATCCTCCTTTTTTCGATTTTTGTCTGAACACTGATCTTAACGGGTTATCCGCTGTTTGACAAGAAATACCCCTGTCAAGAAAAATTCGGTATTCTTTTGGCTGAAACCGATTGATTCTCCCAGTCTGTCTTCGATTTGCAAGACACATAAATCATGCTACAATGTGTATCTCATATGATCAAGGGAGAAGCTTTGATGAAGCGCGCCAATGACATCGTGGATAAAAATGAAACAGATTTTTGAGCATATATGGCATGTGGGTGACAGCGGGTGTTCGGTCTATGTGGTGGACACCGGAACTGTAGACGGGCTGGTGCTGATCGATGCCGGCATGGATCTGGACATGATCAAAGGGATAAAGATCAACGGCCGGGGATTTGAAGATATCCGGCACTGTATCCTTACCCACTGCCACATCGATCATACCGCTGCATGTGCCGGATTGGCAAAGAGTTTGCCCGAAATCCGGTTCTATGCCCATGCGTTGGATGCAGCCCCCATTGAAGAACCCGGCCATGACGGGCGCACCGCTGCTCCCTGGTATGGCATCACCTATGAACCGGTATCTCTGTATAAGCGATTGGATGGCGACACGGAACTCACCATTGGCGGCATGGATTTCCAGTGCCTCCACATCCCCGGACACACACCGGGGTCCATTGCCGTGGTGGTGGAAACGTGCGGCAAAAAGGTGCTGTTCGGCCAGGATCTTCACGGACCGTTCAGTGACGATTTTCTGTCAGACCTAAGCGATTACCGCAGATCCATGAACAGGCTCCTGAAGCTGGAGGCGGATATTCTGTGTGAAGGGCATTACGGCATTTTTCAGCCAAAACAACAGGTCAGAAAGTTCATTGAAGCACAACTGGAGAAGAATCTGCCGGGCAGGTGGCGTTATGAATAACGCCACCCGTTTATACCCGTTCCTGAAATCGCATCCTGAGAAGTCAGAGTTGAATTCTCCCGGATAGAGGTATTATCAAAGCGCTTTTTTCAGCGCTGCTTTCAACTCGGCAATATCCTTGTCGTCCGGATGGCCCACGGCATCGTCCGCTTCATGAAGCCATGGCGGGGGCGAGTCTTTCTGTTTGGCCTTTTCCAGCACTTTGGGATTGACTTCTCCCTGGCAGGAATAGGTGCCGATGACATTGGCGCCATTTAAAAGACTGACGGCGTATTCCATGGCACCCCTGGCATGATCGGAACCTTTGGCAGCCCCATGGGTCGCAAAAAGGAACACGTTTGCATCCATTGTGAGCTCTTTAAGGAATGCTTCAGTTTTGGGGTCCGGTTTTCCTGCCTTGAGCCAAAACCCCACAGCCACCAGAGCATACCTCCGCTCGCCTGATGGCGCCTGATCAATGGGGCACAGCTCTTTTTCTCCCTCCAGGCTGTCATACACAGCCCTGGCCAGTATCTCGGTATTTCCTGACTGGCTGGAATATAAAATCAATGATCTCATCTGTTTCCTCCTGTTGTTATGGTTTCAGATCTTATGCATTCTGCCGGGCTGGCGATAAAAAAGGCAAGTTCCATACCACGTAAACAGGAAAACGGCTCCCGGGATTTAGAGCGGGATGTCGTCCCTGACCGAAGTTGTCCGTCCCGACTGAAGATCGGGAAAAATGACCCTGTCATCAAACAGATGCCCCACTACCCGGCCGACGGCCTGGTAGAAGCGAGATCGGCCATGCGTTTGCAATGCCTTGGACAACCTGGCCGCAAAAAACATCAGATGATGGGTCAAGACCTTTTCTTGGAGATCCTGAGCATATGCCGTTTTTGTTATATCATTGGCGGACAGGGCCTGCGCTTCCTGAAGACTCAGGTACGACATGAACTCCATTTCCAGAGCGATATGATCCGGCAGAAGATCGAAACCATCGTTGACGCGCAGTCCGGCGTCATAATAGAGCCGGGCTATATCAAACGTGCAGTCCTGCATTAGTTTCCCGGTGCGATAAACCGATTCAAACAAATGCACCAGCCGGGGTTTTGAAGCAAAGCACAGATGGGTATATTCTTTCTGGCATTCCGTAACCAGGCTGCACAGGTCTTCATCCCCATCTCCGGTTCCATCGGACAAGGTCAATGCCGCACAAAGAGATGCCGCTTCATCACCGATGCCGGCCTTCTGCAGGACGGATTCAAGATTTTCAATAAAAGCGGGATCTCGGATCTGATGGATCAGATCCATATCCGGATAATCCAGCAGCTGTGACAGGACATGGAATAAAAAGGCCCGGTCCTCTGGTTCGATTTCACCTATTTGCAGACAATTCATAGAAACCCCTTCTTTTCTTAAATGATGCTTGAAGGCGGAAAATCACCGCGTCCTTCAGAATTTTCAATCAGGATCAGCCGTTTTTTCCTGTTTTTCGATTATGGCACGACGGTCACTGAAAAGCTTCATGCCGCTGGCCACAGCCCCGATACCCCACAGGGGCATCGCGTTCAAGGAGTGGTCAGCTGAAACCGTCTTTGACGCCACCGGTGGATATCCAATGGCCACGGGATCGGATTTGGTCAATACCACAAAACAGGTTCCGCCATTCTGTGTGATCCCATAGGCGTTGAGATTGTCCCGGACGGTTCTCTGTTCGGAAATCGCCAGGATCCTGTGGAATTCATCAAACAACAGGGCCCCGGTGGGACAGGCTTCCACACAGGCCGGGGGGCGGCCTTCCCTGATGCGGTGGGCGCACATGCTGCACCGGACAATCTTTTCAGTGACCGGGTCAAACACAGGTGCGGAAAACGGGCAGGCATCGATACAGTCCTGACAGCCGATGCACCGGTCGGCGTCATAAAGAACCGGCCCATAACCGGTTTTTGTCAATGCGTCTTCCGGGCAGACTTCGACACAATCCGGGGTGATACAGTGCATGCAGCGGTGATGATAAATACCCTTATCCCGGATAAAGGCAATGGTCCGGAATAATCCCCGGGATGCCTCGTCATGCCCCATGTTTTCTTGGATACATTTGTAAAGACAGGTATTGCAGCCCGTGCAAAGGGTGGTGTCAAGCAATATGGCATATGATTTCATGATGGCCTCCTGTTATGATGCTCTGGTGATTTTAACATACACATCCTCGACCCAGCCCATGCCTGTGGCATCATGCTTTTTGACCAGCTCAGGATCTTTCTGGGGGATCAGGTCTCCATCCCGGTAACTGAAATCAGCGGCATGGGTCAGGTTTTTGGCCCGGTGCCCCATTCCGTGAAAAGTGAGTATGCAGCGGGGCATCACCCGTTCGCTGATATGGGCCTTGCCGATGACCGGTCTTGGGAGCCGGGTCATGAACCGGGGATTGTTTTCCAGCCGGATCATTTCGCCCTCTTCAACCCCCAGTTCCCGGGCATCCTCCGGGTTCATCCAGATACAGTCCATAAAATTCTGCTCCGTCAGGCTCCTGAGAGCGGGGTTGTTGATAAAATTGGGATCCGCATGCATCAGCCAGGGGGCCCGGGTGATGAGCAGGGCAAACTGGTAAGGCGCTTCGGATGCGTGCCATTGGGGGGACCATCCGGGAACCCCGTCATATCCTGCCTGGACCAGTTCATCGATGTAGAACCGGACCCGACCCTCCGGGGCCCCAAATGCCAGCTCCCGAATCTGCCGGTAGTTTTCATAAGGTCTCTTGTCGATCCAGAACGCCCCCTTTTCAATGAATTCTTTGTAACTGCCGGCTGCCTCCACGGATCGAACCGCTTGATCCGAGCAGGTATCCACAATGGCTTTGTCAGGATCCCGGCTGCCGTCCGTGGTCCAGTATTCCGGTGCCACTGCCAGACCGATCTGCCGGGCCAGGGTCCCCCATCCGATCTGATCCCCCGGCGGCTTCTGGACCGGAGCGCCCCCCACCAGGCAGGGGTATTTGGGATAATAAAGTCGAAGATCCAGTTTTCCCCCTTCAAATTGATGCCCGGCAGCGAACACATAGTCGCACCAATATCCGATATCATCCAGATAGAGGTTCCAGTCTGCCACCAGTTCCATTTTTTCCAGAGCCGCTTCCAGCATCTGGGGTTGAATCATGGCAAACAGACCTCGGTGGGGGTTGCGGAAAAACACCACCTTTGTTTGGTCAGAGTTGAACAGGCCGTGACCCAATGTCCCGTAATGTCCGGGGGCTGAAAAGTCCTTGTTTTTATAGATATCCCAGGTCACGGGAAAATGATGGCGGCCGTCAACGGGGTGATCCGGCTGGGGCGGGTATGGTTTGTGAATCGGCGCCACATCGTCCAGCCAGGGGATCTTGACACCGTGAAGCAGCAGGACCCCGCCGTTATGGTCCATGGCACCGCTCAGAAAATTGATCATGTTGATGCAGTGTCTCAATTTCCAGCTGTTGGCGTAATTGGGGCCGGCCGCATCCCGTTTCAGTGCCGGGATAAAGGCCTCTGGCGCAGCCGCCATGAATTCCCGGGTGATCCGTTCAATCACACCCGCCCTGACACGGCTGATTTTTTCCGCCCACCCGGGGGTATAATCCGCCACGGATTCTCTGAGTATCTGCAGGACAGGTTTGGCAGTGATGGTCCTTCCCTCAAAGACAAACTGAAAAGGACCGCTGTCCATTGACGGATCAAGACATTCACCGATATCTGCGGGTCCGGATTTTGATGGGGACCACACCACCCACTTTCCTTCCGGACCGGTCAAGTGAAGCCCGGTTTCCTGGTCGATCAGGGCCGGGGCATCGGAGTAATTTTTTAAAAACAGGGTTTGATACAGTTTTTCGTTCAAGATGATCCGGATCATGGCCAGGGCCACGGCCAGATCGGTTCCCGGCAAAATGGTGTAATACTCATCGGCAAACGCATCGGCCACTGTCGTTCGCAGCGGATTGAACATGACCCGGCGGGTGCCTTTGTGTTTTCCCTCCGCCATATGGTTCAATATTCCGGCCTTTCCGGCCTTGGAAAACGAATCAAAGCCAAACCAGATTTCATATCGCGAATGACTGAAATCAAACCCGGCAATATGATGACTGGGGGTGTAAGTACTGGAATAAACCGGGTTCGGGGGATTGGTCACGGTCAGGCAATTGATGTAGTAGTGGGTACCGAAACACTCGGTCCGCTGATCTGAACGGGTACAGCCAATACTCTGGCAAAGGCGATTGGTATAGGGATCCCCCGGAGAACACATCACAATCTCCTGGGGCTTGTACTGCTTGAACCGACTGATGAATTCCTCCACCGCATCGCTGGTTTTCATGACCACCCAGCCGGGATCTTCATCGATCCCCCGTTTGGAGTTGGTCCGTTTCAGCGTGACCATGAGACGGTCCGGGTTGTAAAGGGAATCCACAAATCCCAGCCCCTTGATACAGTATTTTCCCCTGGACACCGGATCTTCGGGCCGTCCTTCAAGGGTGACGGCTTTTTCCAGACCGGTGGCAGGATCCTGCCCCACCATCACATAATCGGCACAGTCGGTTTCGCAGGCACGGGCACAGACCTGAGGGATCCTGCGCATCACCCGGAAAGGCGGTTTTTCCTG
>JBFLKI010000329.1:0-3129 GCA_040883135.1 Desulfotignum sp.
GGGCGTCCTGTCTGATTTTTTCCAGATCTTTTTCAGACAGGCCCTGATAAATATTTTTCAGTTCCTGTCTGATCCGCTTTTCCGTGTCTGATTCCAGGTTCGGGTCCGGGGCCAGTGTAAACAGCACCCGGTGGGGATTGTCAATAAAATAGGTTTTCAGTTTTTCTTCCAGAAACCCGCCTTTGGCAAGGGACTGATGCAGTCGGTCCAGATCCGCGTCAATATTGATGCACGAAACAGGATCTCCCTCATGGATCAGGGTGCCGGCAAGGGAAAGCATCAGTTTGATGCCGAAAGGATACGGGGTGTTGGTGATCTCTTTTCGGTAGAATTCGATCTGGTGAATGGCGGAATCGATCAGATCCGGATCGATGCCGTTTTCCACCAGGCCTTCCAGGGTTGACATGACAATGGATTCCACCCGGGTCACCGATGTTTTCTCAATGTCCTTGAGTCCGACGGCAAACATGGCATCCCGGTTGTCCGGCTCAAATCCGGACGCATCTGCCAGGGCCGATCCCAGGTTTGAATCGATCAGCGCTTTTCTCAAGGGAGAGGCGGCGTTGCCCATGAGAATCTGTTCAAGAATGGTGAGCACCAAAACCTCAAAAGAGTCTTTGACGTCACAGGTGAGCCAGGCCACACATCCCTGATATTTTTTGTTCAGCGTATCCATGTCGGAATAGGCGTAGGTATGGGTGTCCTGCCGGGGTGCCTGCCACCGGGGCTGGGCCGGCACCAGAGAATCCACGGCCAGAAAGTCGAACCCGTGGAGCACTTTGTCATGGATGAACGCCAGGGTTTTTTCCAGAGGCAGGTTCCCGTAGGTGTAGAACTGGGCGTTGGAAGGATGGTAGTAGCGGCTGTGAAACGCTTTGAGATCCTGCCAGGTCAGTTTCGGGATTTCCAGGGGATCCCCGCCGGAATTGTTGCTGTAGGTGGTGTCGGGATACAGGCTCTGAAGCAGGGCGCGTCCCATGACCTGAGACGGAGAGGACATGGCGCCTTTCATTTCATTGTAGACCACCCCTTTGTACACCAGTTCCGGATTCTGGGACGGATCCAGGTCCAGGCGGCACCCTTCCTGTTTGAAACTCAGTTCATCGATTTTCGGGAAAAAGGCGGCATCCAGATACACATCCATAAGATTGAAATAATCTTTTTCGTTCTGCGTGGAAAACGGATACATGGTCCAGTCGGACGCGGTGAACGCGTTCATGAACGTGGACAGGCTGCGCTTGATCATGGAAAAAAACGGATCCCGGACATTGAAGTTCCGGGAACCGCACAACACGGTGTGTTCCAGGATATGAGCCACCCCTGTGGAATCGGTGGGAACAGTTCTGAAAATCACGCTGAAAGTATTTTCTTTGTCCTGATTGGCGATATGAAAATGCCGGGCCCGGGTGGTGTCGTGCACCAGCTGTATCAATGTCGAATCAATGATGGGCAAAGGGGTGACCGCCTCGACTTCGAAATTTTGAATCCGCTGGCCGGGGGTATATGTCTGTCTGGTCATAAAATGGGTTTCCGCTGGATTTAGGTCGTTTTGTAGGAACCCCGATGGACCCGTTCAATTTTTCCCAGCGAGTCCAGCCGGTATATGATGTTTCTCAGTTTCTTGTCCTCGAATCCGGTTGTGTTCATGATGGTTTTGAAATCGACGCCTTCGGGATAACGGGCAATGATTTCCAGAACAACCGAGGATGCACTTTTTTTCCTGACCGTCTTTTTCCGGGGCTGGCGACGGGTTCCGGACGGTTTCTGCTGAATCAGCTGCTCCAGGGTGTCGAGCCTGGCATGAAGATGGTTGATATCCTCTTTGGTGGGCATATCCAGGCGTTGCAGCAAGGTTTTAATCAGCCCTTCCCAGTTGGACCCAGGATCCATGTGATGTGACATGACGTATCTCCTGATTCTAAAGGTTGTGTTTTTACGTAATATTCCCCCTTATACCGGAGGTGCCGGTATTGAATATTACATCGTATTCACGTATATTATAAAATTGCGTGAGTTAAAATTACTTCTTGAAATAAAGAAAGTCAAGTAGCAATATGACATATCCTGGACAATTGTTGAAAGAAAATCAGATTTATGCCGGAAAAGAGATGGGGCAGAATTTTCTGTCAAATCCGGAAACGGCCCGTATGATTGTGGAGCAAACCGGTATCGACAGCCATGCAAGGGTGCTTGAAATCGGCCCCGGCTTGGGCGCGCTGACCATTCCCATTGCTCAAAAAACCCGACATATCACGGTCGTGGAAAAGGACCGGCGGTTGATTCCTTTGCTGGTACAGGCCCTTGAACGCCATGGTATCGACTGGGTCCGGGTAATGAACCAGGATTTTCTGAAAACCGATATTACAACCCTGGCCGATGGACAGAAACTGGTGGTCATGGGGAACCTGCCCTACAATATCTCTTCTCAGATTCTGTTCCGGCTCATACGGTCCCGGGGGTTGATCGACAGGGCCTATTTGATGTTCCAAAGGGAACTGGCGGACCGGATTCTGGCAACTCCGGGAAACAAAGCCTATTCCCGTTTGTCTGTGGTGTCTCAATATGCGGCGAAAATCCGCCGCAAGATCGATATCGGACCGGGGGCTTTTTTTCCGAAACCTGCCGTGGATTCCACAGTGTTGTCATTTGATTTTTTTTCTTCCCGCCCTTTTTCAGGGGACATGGAACTTTTGTTGTTCACGGTGATCAAGGCCGCTTTTTCAAAGCGCCGTAAATCTCTGAAAAATTCCCTGGTCGGAGCGGATCTCGGTCTGGACAAATCCACGGTTGCAAAAGCCCTGGCCGGTGCCGGTATCGTTCCGGAAAGACGGGCGGAGACTTTGAGTGTGGCGGAATTTGAAGCATTGACCCGTGCGGTGGACCCGTTTATAAAAAATGAACAAGACAATCTGAAGCTGGATACAATGAATTGATTGAATAATGGAAAGGAATGAGCATGATCAGAGCCAATGAAAACTATCGGAAATTAAAAGCGTCTTATCTGTTTTCAGATATCGCCCGGCGTGTGGCGGAGTTTCAAAAGGAGAATCCGGAAACCCGGGTCATACGTCTGGGCATCGGGGATGTGACAAGGGCACTGCCGCCGGCCGTGATCGCCGCGTTTCACAA
>JBFLKI010000330.1:0-53059 GCA_040883135.1 Desulfotignum sp.
AACGACCAGCACCTCGAAGAGATCTGCCAAAACATGGACATCAAACTGCCGCCATTGAATCCAGAGGATTTCCTTGGGTTTGCCTTCCCCGGACAGCCGTCGGTGCCTCATCTGGCAGAATTTATCCATTCAACGGCACTGAAAGCCATAAGAAAACGGGTGCAAGAACTGCAGGAAATTCTTTTACAGGCCGATGAAACCAAACTGGCACAGATCCGGACACTGATCCAGCAAATGGATCGATTCAGTGTCAAGCAGATTCTGGATACCTATTTGAATTCCGAAGCACATCCGGATCTCTTCCAGTCTTTTGCCACCACAGATGACCCGGATATGCCGGACCGGTTGAAACTGACCCATCTCCAGTTTCTTGAAACCATCGGGCAACTGCTGTGTGACTTCCGCATCACCCTCAAGCTGGACAACCTGGCACCGGAAGATGTGCTTGAGATCCTTTATGACTCCAAAGGCCTGGTCACCCGGCTCGAGATCATCAATCTTAAAAATTTTGTTTCCGGAAAAACCGATCAACTCTTTGCCGTCAATGAACTGCAAAAAGCCATCAACGGGGGCAGCCTGCTGAAACTGAAACGCCAGGTCCGCCAGATCATCTTTCAGGTGGAACAGACAGATGATTGCAACCGGAACGATCAGCTCCCAAAGCTGTATCAGATTTTATATGACATCAATGCCCTTAAGAACATGTATGCCGTCACCCCCCTTAAATCACGCATCGGCAGCGACTCCACCGGAAAAGCCCACCAGACTTACGGCATGGGATTCGGCATTGTAAACACCCTGCCCTTCCGGACACGGCGACAAATTCTCACCCGGAAACAGGATCGGTTGATCCTGCCGGCAAACATCAGTGTCAGTCAGCAGATGACCGCCGTATCCACTGAAAAAATGCATCGGTTTTTTCAATTTATACTGGCGGTTCTTCAATGGCTGCCCGGCCTGGATCAGATCCAGTTCGTCAAAAAGAAAGCATGGATCTTTGAATCCTTTTCCCTGGATATGAAAAAAAAGGGCAATGTGGTGACGCTGGGAGGCCGGCAGAAAAAGGACACCAACCATCTTCTGCCTGAAGAACATCTATCCGGGAGCCGGAAAGCATCATTATTCAAAATATGGAAAAACCTGAACACCAAATTAAAGAACTGTCTGAAAATCACCCTGGGGTTCATTCCGGCATTCGCGTGTTTTTTTCTCACCAAGGACTGGTGGTTCCTGGCCTGGTTCGGGGCGTTCATCTGGTTCGGGATCACCGGTTTCAGAGTCATTTTGCAGTCGGTTCTCGGAGGGGGCGGGATCAGGCGGTCCTCACTGATCCGATGGAACAATTATGTGAGCTGGGACCGGCTGACGGATGCCCTCTTGTTTACCGGGTTTTCCGTGCCCCTGCTGGACTGGCTGGTCAAGACCAGATTTCTGGACAACACGCTGGGCATCAATACCCATACCAGCCCGCTGGCCCTGTATGCTGTCATGGGACTGGTCAACGGCATTTACCTGTCCGCCCACAACGCCTTTCGCGGACTTCCCAAGGGCATGGTCACAGGTAATTTTTTCCGAAGCATCCTGTCCATTCCCGTGGCCCTCATATTCAACACGGCAGTCGGTGCCATGCTGGCGTTTTTCAATGTGCCGGCGGTGGACGCGGTGCTTCAGAAATGGGCTGCCATCATCTCCAAGACTGCCTCTGACACGGTTGCCGGAGTGATCGAAGGCACTGTGGACCGGTTCCAGAACCTCAAGCTGCGGCAGCGGGATGTCAAAAAGAAATTCAGGGACCTGTTTGACACCTATGCCAGGCTGGAGATGATGTTTCCTGAAACCGAAGAACTAAAAATTCTGGAAAAACCTGAAACCCTTTTTACGAGCCGCAATGCCGAAGTCAAGGATCTGGCGGTCATGATCATCATCCATTCTCTGGACCTGTTTTATTTCTGGATGTATCAGCCCCGGGCCCGGATGACCATACTGGAAATGGTTTCCCGTCTCACCCCGGAAGAAAAGACCATCTTTTTTCAGTCCCAGAACATCCTGACCCATGAGCAGCATATCAGCCGGCTGTTTGTGGACGGGATCCTGGGCAGACAGTTTTCCCGGCCCTTATCATTTTACCTGACCGCCTATCCCAAATATCTGGCATCCATTGAAAGGCAAACCCATGCTTCAGTTGAGCCTTAAAAACAGAATTTACCTCGTCAATGCGATTCTGGTGAGTATCACGGTGATCGGAGCGGTTTTGATGATCTGGTATACCTTCAAAACCGAAAAAATCTTCCAGACCATTATCGACAAGAACATCATTGTGTATCAGTCCGCCGAAAGCCTTGCCGCCTCTCTTGTCAAACACAAGGGGTTTGTTTCCTACTATCTGCTGGACAAAAATCCGGCCTGGATCGACCGGCTGCACCAGGCCAGAGATGAGTTCACCAGACAATTGACCAGCGTTAAGTCCCTGGTGGAAGAAGACTGGGAAAAACAAGCCATCGGTCAGATCGAATCCAAGTATTCCGATTACATCACCACCAAGGATATGGTCATTGATCTTTACATGGCAAAGGATTTTGATAAAGGGTATGCCATTCATGAATCGACACGGCTGCTCTTTGCCCAAATTCTGGATCTGTGCGAACAGTTCAAGACGTTTCATAAAAATAAAATTTCAGCGGCCATCGAGACCAGCAGAAAGGAATCCAACCGACTCCGTTACATGGCGCTCATGGCCATCATCATCGTGATCGTCCTCTCGCTTTTGATCAATTACATCTTTGCCCGGCATATTCTGGGACCTATCCGAAAAATTGCGGAAGAAGCCTATATTCAAGGGAATTTTACGGAATCGCTCAATGAGATCACGGCCCTGGAAATGAGCATTCACGGCCTGATCAAAAATACGGAACAGGTGCACCAGGATTTAAAAAAAAGCCAGGAAACCCTGCTGCAGTCAGAAAAAATGGCGCTTCTGGGGAAACTGGCCGCCGGCACGGCCCACAGCATCCGGAACCCCTTGACTTCCGTCAAGATGCGGTTGTTCTCCCTGAACCGCTCCTGCAGCTTCACGGATGCCCAGCAGGAAGATTTCAATGTCATTTCAGATGAAATAAAGCAGATCAACAAAATCGTGGATAATTTTCTGGAATTTTCCAGACCTCCCCGACTGAAAACCCAGCAAATGAGCCCATCTCTTATTGTGGACAGCGCCTTGATCCTGCTGGAACAGCGGCTCAAATCCTATCGGGTATCCGTGGAACTTTCTCGCATCACCCCGCTGTCTGAAACACGCATCGACCCGGATCAGCTCAAGGAAGTGATTGTCAACATCATCATCAATGCGTGTGAAGCCATCAAACATGACGGCCGGATCATCATCAGTGAAGAAGAACGGTTCATCCAACCCCTGGAGCGGGTGGCCATCATCCGGATCATGGATGACGGTCCGGGCATCCCCAAAGAAATTCTGCCCGAGATATTCAATCCGTTTTTCACCACCAAGGATCACGGCACCGGCCTGGGATTGAGCATTGCCTACAACATCATTACCGAACACGGGGGATGGCTGGATGTGTCCAGCAAGGAAGGTCAGGGCGCTGCATTCGTGATCACTCTGCCGATACACAATGACTGATTTAAAAGGGGGTTGCGTTTATGGGTCTGTTTGGTAAAAACGGAATTGTCAGGCAACAGGAAATTGCGTTTGCCAAAAAGCTGCTTGTCTGGAAATATGATAAATCTGGAATCGGTTTGCCTGATGAGGCGCTACTTCAGGCGCATGCACAAAAAATTGTGGCGGATGCCCATGAGATTGCTAAAAAAAGGGGGCGCAATGTCCTGAAGATTGTGAAAATGCAGATAAAAGATTTCAGAAACACCAACACTGATCAGGAGAAAATGAAATGATTCATGTTATCGCATTCATACAGGTCAAAGAAGGGAACCTGCCCCGTTTTGTTGAAATCTTTACTTCCAACATGCCGGCGGTGCTCAAGGAAAAAGGGTGTCTGGGCTACGTGCCGACCGTGGACGTTCCAACCGGTCTGCCGCCCCAGGATATGAATAAAAACAGGGTGACTGTCATTGAGAAATGGAACAGCCTGGCGGATCTGAAAGCCCACATGTCCGCACCCCATATGCTTGACTACAGAGAAAAAACCAGAAATCTGGTTGAAAACGTCTCCCTCAGAATTCTGGAACAGGTATAGCCCAGGGGCGTCAGACCGGGTTTATGGCCGGATGCAGGGACAAAGAATGAAGAAACTGCCCGGTATGCTTGTTCATGCGGTCCTTGAACAACTGCGACACCCGGCGCATCACCGCATACCCGATTCGGTGATCTGTATCAAAGAGCTTGATCATCAGATCCCCGGACAGGACAATGACATCACAGGGTTTTGTGCAGACCGCCGTGAAGGTGGCGGGAAATTTTCCGAAAAACGCGGACAGGCCGAAGCTCTGACCGGGTACGATCTCATCTAAGGTCAGAACCCGGCCCGTGTCGGACCGGGCATTGAGACAGATTTTTCCGGACACCAGCATGTGCACCAGATGCTGGATTTCGCCTTGATGGATCAGGATGGTGTCCGGCTCGAAAACCGCCTGCCGGGCATGGGGACTGATTTTATCCAGAATATTGTCCGGCAGGTCCTGAAGAAACTGTATTTTTTTCAACTGTTCGCTGGGTACCATGTCTTTTCCTCGAATAGATGTCCCGGGCCGGGAGTTCATTTGCCAGGCCAGCCCTAATATGCCGGCGTGAGTTTTTCAATATCCTGAATAGATGGTTTCATCTCAGGATGGCGGGCCAATGTTTTCAAAATCATTTTCGCCCGGGTGTCCATACTGGTTTTGTACTGTCTGGCCACGCCGGCCATAAAATAATACCCCAGCTCCTGATTGGTTTCAAACAACTGCTGCATGCGCGGACCGGACACCGTGATGGTTTCACAGGGTTCCTGGCAGACAGCGGTATAGGTGGCCGGTCCTCCGGAGATCAGCGCCGAAGAGCCGAAGGTGCGGCCGGACTGAATATTTTCCAGGATCACGTCGATATCCGGGGTCAGGGACACGGTCAGGGCCACCTGGCCCATGACGACCATGTAAAAGGTATCCACGTTGTCCCCGGTCCTGAACAGGCAGGTGCCGGCGCTGAAAATGGACAGCTGGGCTTCCTGCCCGATCAGGGCCAGCAAATGGTCCGGCATGTTTTCCAGCAGGTAAATATGTTTTAAATCCTGTGTTTTTACCATGTAATGTCCTTACGTCATGACTTGTTCAAGTTAGCACATAGATCAGAACAACAAAGGACACCGCCACTGCCGCACCGATGCCCACCGGAAACGTCCCCTGAACCACATCATTGTAGAGCTGCTGTTTTTTCAGGGCCAGGTGCCTGTCTCTGTATCCCAGAATTAACCACAGGTTGACGGAAAAAAACAGGACCAGATGGGCCGTGATCTGACGAAGAAAGGCACTGACGCCTTTGACCACTGTCATCAACCCCTGTTCAGTTTTACGGTTCAGCGTGTTCAGCCCGGTATCCAGGAGCCGGTATGCTGCGGTTCCCAGTTTCCGGTAGGTCCAGTCCACATCCAGGTTGATGGATTTGATCTCTGGCGGGTAGTAGCCGGACAGGATCAGCAAAGCAAAGGCCAGTGCCCCAAACATGAGCAGCTGAAGCTGGCCCACCACATGGGCCCCGGTATAGGGGATGTAATCCACGGTAAACGGCAGCAGGTTGTAGAGGGGTTGGGGGAACACGCCGATAAAGATGCAGGCGAACGCGGCCAGCCCCATGGCCAGAACCATGTTCCAGGAAGGATCCTTGGCCCGCAGGCCTGAGTCATGGCCGAAAAAGGTAAAAAACGGCACCTTGATGCCGGCATGGTGGAACACACCGGCCGAAGCAAACTGCAGCACCAGGTACACCAGCACCATATGCTCCTCCACGGTGGCGGTCACCACCATGGACTTGGACACAAACCCGGAAAACAGCGGAAATGCGGAAATGGAAGCCGCTCCCACGATACAGAACAGACAGGTCAACGGCATGGTTTTGTACAGTCCGCCGATCTCGGTGCACTTGATCTTGCCGGTCATCTGGAGAACTGATCCGGCGGCCATGAACAGCAATCCCTTGTAGAGGATATGACAGAACGCATGGGCCACGGCCCCGTTTAACGCCAGCTGGGACCCGATGCCGGTGCCCACCAGCATGAACCCGATCTGGTTGAGCAGGCTGTAGGCCAGGACCCGTCGGATATCGTTTTCCAGGACCGCGTAAAAGATGGGAACAAACACCATGAACGCCCCGATCCAGATCAGCAGGTCCGTGCCCGGAAAAGTGCGGATCAAGAGATACACGGCGGATTTGGTGGTGAACGCGCTCAAAAACACCGTGCTGGTGGGCGTGCCCATGGGATAGGCATCCGGCAGCCAGGCGTGCAGTGGGATGGCCGCTGCGTTCAGGGCGATGCCGATGAAAATCAGCCAGGAGGCAGTGCCGGACAACCCGATATAGTCAAATGCCGTGGTGCCGGTTTCCTGGATGTACAGCACGATCCCGGCCAGCAGGAACAACCCCCCGATCAGGTGCACCAGAATATACCGGAACCCCGCTTTTCGGGCCGCATCGGTGCGGGATGCCAGAATCAGAAACGTGGAGCTGACCGCCATGATCTCCCAGAACAGGTACAGGGTAAGAAAATCACCGGCAAACACCACGCCCAACGTGGCACCGGCATACACAACCGCTGATACATGCTGAAGATTGTCCTTGACCTTCAATGCAAACAGAATCCCTAAAAACGCCATCAACGTGAAAATATAGCCGAATACCAGGGACAGTTTGTCGATCCGGCCCATGATCAGGGTGAATCCCCAGAATTCCTGGGTCCAGATCTGCCCCATGGGTGCGGTCATGATGATGAGCCATGATACCACAGGTATCAACAGCATATACCCGGCCTGGGTTCTGCCCCGCAAAAACGGGATCAACACCGCGCCGGCAATGAATATCAGGGCCGGGGGCATCAGATTACCGGTCATAGTAATCCTCTTTTCTCATTACGATCAACCGCAGCAGTTTGGCCAGAAAAATGAGCAGTACGCAGGAAAAAAACCCGTATACCGCGGAAAATCCCTTGATCTGTTCAAAATAAAACGCCGGATGCGGGTGAATAAAAAACTCGGCTATCAGCAGCACCCCCAGTGAACAGTAAAAACAGATCAGCAGAATTTTCACATTTTTCGGTTTGTCAAACAGGGTCAACTCTTTTTTCATCATGTCACCTTAATCAGATCCGCACGGTCCGGATCCCGGGGAATATCTCCCTGTCCGGCGCCTGCGTTCGGTTATGTTTAGGTCCAATTATATGGTCAATGCGCAACACCACCGCCACCGGAAAAAAACGCCACGGCCAGGTAAATGACCGACACCAGCACCGCAATGTAAAACGCGGTTTTGTAGCCGGGTACGGGATCATGACCCAGCATTTCCCACTCTTCATCCATGCGCATATTTTTTTTTGTCATCTTTTTTGTCCTTGAAAAAACAGATGGATCATAAATTCAGGCCTAAAACGATCAGGTCCACAAACATCTGCGGAAAGAAGAACAGGGCAATGGATACCAGGGCCGTGAGGGCCAGCGGCACCACCAGACACAGATTCGCTTCCCGGATCGTCACCGGGGCGTTTACAGGGGCGTCATCGGATTTGCCGAAAAATCCCTGAAACACGATGGGCAGAAAATAGAACGCATTCAAAAACGAGGAGATCAGCAGCACCACCATGAACACCGTCTGACCGGCCTCCAGTGTCCCTAAAATCAGGTTCCACTTGCTGTAAAACCCGCCGGTGGGCGGAAGGCCGATCACGCCTAAAGACCCGATAAAAAAAGCGGCAAAGGTCACGGGCATCTGCCTGCCAAGGCCTTTCATCTGGGAGATATATTTTTTGCCGGTGGCCACAAAAATCGCCCCGGCACAGAAAAAAAGCGTGATTTTGCTGAATGCATGCATCAGAATATGGATCACTCCGCCCAGCTGGCCCATCGATGACAGCATGGCCACCCCGAAGATGATGTAGGACAGCTGGCTGATGGTGGAAAAGGCCAGCCGCCGTTTGAGTTCGTCCTGGGACAGGGCGATGCAGGAACCCACCAGAATGGTGATGGAAGCGATGGTCATGACCAGGGTTCCCAGGTTAAAAGCTCCCAGCAGATCCACCCCGAAAATCCCGGTGAGCACCCTTACGATGGAAAACACCCCCACCTTGACCACGGCCACGGCATGCAACAGCGCGCTCACAGGCGTCGGTGCCACCATGGCGGCCGGCAGCCAGGAATGGAACGGCATGACCCCGGCCTTGGCAAACCCGAACACAAACATGAGCAACAGGACGGTGGCGGCCGGTTTTGACAGTTGGCCCGCAAAAATACCGGCCGTGGAAAACTCAAGGGTGCCGGTGACATGATAGCAATAGATCATGGCCGGCAGCACCAGGCCGATGGAGGTGCCCAGGATGAACGTCAGGTACCGTCTTGCCGAAACCCGGGATTTTGCATCCTCATGATGGGCCACCAGCGGATAGGTGGCCAGAGACAACATTTCATAAAACAGGTACAAGGTCACCAGGTTGGCGGAAAACGCGGCCCCGATGGTAGATGCGATGGCCAAAGCGAAAAAGCAGACAAACCGGGTCTGGCCATGCTCCTTCAAGCCGCGCATGTATCCGATGGAATACAGCGAAGTGACGATGTACAGGCTGGATGCCACCAGGGCGAACAGCATGCCCAGGCCGTCCACCCGGAATGCGATGTCCGCTCCGGGCATCAGCCGGAACAGGGTCAGCCCGATCCGGTTTCCGGCCAGGATCACCGGTATCATGGACACCACCAAAGCGAACATGATGAACCCGGCGGCAAACACCCAGGCTTCCCGGACGTTGGGCCGGCGGGAGGAGGACATGAGCACGGGGATGATCAGCAGAGGGACCAGCACAGCCAGCAGCGGTTTGTATGAAATGATGGATTCCATGGCAATTCCTCAATGCAGAAACGGCAGGATCATGGTGTTGACAATGGAACCGGCGTATACGCCGGCAGCGATAATGGCCGTGCTCACCAGCCCCAGCGGCACCAGCATGGACACGGGTGCCTCGGTCATGACGGCGGCCTCATGATGCCCATGGGATTCATCCATGGGCTCGAAAAAGCAGATTTCGAACACCTTGAAAAACAACACGGCGCACACCAGACTCGAGATGATCAGGGCGGCGGCAAAATGATAGGCTCCGGCTTCAAATGCACCCAGGACCAGGTACCATTTGCTGAAAAATCCGCAGGTAGGGGGCACACCGATAATGCTGAGCGCTGCCAGAACGAGACCGGCCATGGTCCATGGCATGGCGGCAAACAACCCCTGCAAATTCGTAAACGCGACTTGTTTTCTCAGGTAAATGATGTTGCCTAACGCCAGAAACAGGGCAAATGTCATCAACGCGTCATTGAGAATGTGAAGAATGGCCCCGGTCATGCCCAGGGTGTTCCCCAGCCAGGCCCCGCCAACCATATATCCGATCTCGCATACGATGATGTAGGTCAGCATTTTTCTCAAGTCGGTCTGGAACAGCGCCATGAATGCCCCGGCCAGAATGGCGATCACCCCCAGCCACACCACGATGTCCGCCAGATGCAGGGTATTGAAGATATAGTCCAGGCCGAACACCGTGACCATGAGCCGCACCATCACATACACCATCACCTTGGTCATGAGCGGTGCCACCACCCTCGCAAATCCCACCGGCGCGAACGAATAGGCATTGGGCAGCCATACATGCAGCGGAAACAGGGCCATCTTGATCCAGACGCCTAAAATGCACAGGATAAACGCGGTCAGCACGGCGGTGGAACCATGGATCTGTTTGAGAATGACCGCCACATCCGCCATGTTCAACGATCCGGTGGTAATATAGAGATACCCTACTCCCAGCAGATAGAACGAGGCGCCGATCACGCCGATGAAAATATAGTTCAGCGCGGCCAGATGGGACCGGTCTTTGTCCCCCAGCGCGATCATGGTATAGGAGGTCAGAGAAGTGATCTCGATGAGCACATACAAATTAAACAGGTCGCCGGTGGCCGTCACGCCCAGAAGCCCCACCACAAAGAGCTGATATATGACATAAAACGAGGGGGACCGGTCCGGAATTTCCTGGTCCACACTTCTGACACTGGCCACCAGGTTCACAAACGCAATGACGGAGATCAGCACCAGCACCATGGCATTGAGCAGATCGATCCGCAGTTCGATCCCTATGGGCGGAGCCCATCCGGCCATGCGGTATTGCCAGGTACCGGCGGACAGTACATGGGAAAGCACACTGATGGCTGCTACGCTGGAGACGGCCGTGGAAACCAGGGCGATGACATAGGAAAGCGGTTTCTGTATCCAGGCGGCCAGGCCCGAAAAAAAGGCCCCCAGCAGCGGGGCCACAACAAGTATTGCCGGCATGTTGTTCATGGGTTATTTTTCCGATAAGCGTATTCGAAGTTCGTCTTCTTCCAGGGTCTGGTACCGCTGGTAAATCCGCACGCACAACGCCATGGCCACCCCGAATGTGGCCACCGACACCACAATGGCGGTCAGCATGAGCACATGGGGCAGCGGGTTGATATAATCGGCCGCATGGATCGCGGCGCCATGGGCCCCATGCCCCCCATGATCTCCCTGAATGATGGGTAACGTGCCGCCGTGCTTGTATCCGATGGACACATAAAACAGGATAATGGCGGTCTGAAAAATGTTCATGCCCACCAGTTTTTTCATCAGATTGTTTTTGGCGATCATCGCATACAGCCCGATCATCATGAGAAGGATATACAGCCAGAAATTGTATTTGGCCACGATCAGCCCCAGAAGTTCATTCATGACATTTTCCTAGAGTCCTTCCTCATGCCTGCCCTCAGACACGATATTCACGTAAATGATCACCATGACCGCCATCACGGCGATACCCACACCGATCTCCACCCCCAGCATGCCCAGGGCCCGGACATGGCCGGGATCCCATGGCACCAGCGGTGCCAGCATGCCGTAATCCAGAAACCGGCCGCCCAT
The DNA here is from genome assembly GCA_040883135.1 of Desulfotignum sp. Lineage (GTDB taxonomy): Bacteria > Desulfobacterota > Desulfobacteria > Desulfobacterales > Desulfobacteraceae > Desulfotignum. The sequence goes on from JBFLKI010000330.1 coordinate 11,126, forward strand.
AATCATGGCCAGCACCCCGAGGCCCACGTAGATCAAAACCCCTGTGGCGGCAAAAATGGACAGAAATTTTTCCGTCACCCGTTTCATCAGCGTCTTCAGATTGTAGGAAATTGCCATGAGAATCAGGCTGGACCCGAAGATCACCCCGCCCTGAAATCCGCCGCCCGGAGAAAAATCCCCGTGGGCCACCACATACAGGGCATAAATCTGGATAAAGGGGATCAGAATCCGGCACACGGTCTTGATTATCATGTCCGAGGGCACCCATTCCCGGTCCATATGCTCGAATTCATTTCCCGGGATGATCCGGGTTTCCGGATTTTTGACATGCAGCATCACACCGGTGGGAATATGGCGGTAATACCGGTCCTTTTTGGGCCTGAAATCCCTGAGCAGCAGAAAGCAGGCAAGGCCTGCACAGAACACTACCGCGGTTTCGAACATGGTGTCATACCCTCTGTAATCCGCCAGCACGGCCGTCACCAGGTTGGGAACCTGGGTTTGCTCCATGATATGCTCGATATAGTAATCCGACAGATGGGTGGATGCCGGTGATGCGGGATCCCCCCAGTCTGGCAGGTCCATGGAGCCATAGAGCAGCAGGCCCCCGGTCAGGCAGACGATAACAAATCCCAGTACTTTCAATCTTTGGTCCTCCTGCTGGTCCTGAACACCGCAGCCACCAGAAACACGGTGCTGACCCCCGCGCCCACGGACGCTTCGGTAAATGCCACATCCACCGCTCCCATGACGGCCCACAGCAGGCACATCAGAAAGGAATACGCGCTGAACAGAATGGCGGTTCCCAGAAGATCTTTCACGGTGATGGCGGCAACGGCGCAGAAAATCACAAACGTCAATACGATCAGGTCAATGGGCCACAGCATGCGGTGTTATTCCTTTTCCTTTTTTTTCGTCCAGGGCCGCAACCCGGCTCGCATGCCGGCATCCACAATGGAATGGGTGGCAGTGGGGCTGGCCAGGAACACAAAAAAGACAATCAGAAACATTTTAGTGGACAGCAGCACCACACCTAAAGACACATGGTGCAGGTTATAGATCACCAGGCCGGCCACCATGGCAAAGATGCCCAGGGTATCCAGTTTGCCTGCCGGATGCAGCCGGGAATAAAAATCCGGCATCCGCATGATGCCCACAGCCCCGCCCAGGAAAAAGACCAGGCCCGTGAGCAGAAACAATCCTGCCAGTATATTGATAAGCATATGCATCATCACTCCATGAAAGACTCTTCATATAGGCCTTTGCGCTTGTGAAAATACCGGGACGCGGCCAGGACCGCCACAAAGTTCAGAAACGCATAGGCAAGGGCAATATCCACGAACATATCCACACGCTCATACAGATAACCGATGAGCAGCAGCAGGACCACGGTCTTGCTGCCGATGGCATTCACTCCCACCAGCCGGTCCAGCACCGTAGGCCCCATCAGACATCGATACAGCGGCAGGATCATGACCAGACACAGTCCGACGGCAATGCATGAAAAAAAATAGATCATCGTGTTTCTCCGTAAACATGGGCCACCCGGTCCCGCATTTCTCCGGGAAGTCCTTCAGCGCTTTTCCGGTCAATGGCATGGACCCGGAATCCCCCTTCGGCATTGGCCGTGATGGTGACTGTGCCGGGCGTCAGCGTGATGGCATTGGCCAGGGTGGTGATGGCGATATCCGATTTCAGACCGGTCTGGAACTGAATGATATGGGGATCGATCATCTGGTGCATCCGGGGATGAAACACCAGATACAATATGTGAAAATTGGCTTTGATGATTTCGACAACCAGCCAGGGCATATATCGGCAGAACCGGATGAACACTCCGATATCCTGAAATTGAGCCCCGGCGAACAAAAGGTCATGAAAAAACCAGGCCACCACCAGACTGGACAGCAGTCCCAGCCCGATCAACAGCGGTTCAAAATAACCGGATAAAATGACCCAGGTGGCAAACATGAACACAAACGTGATCATAAAAGAAAAAAAACCGGTCCGTTTTTTTTCATGTTTTCTGATCTGCATCCCCTTTAATTCTCCCTTTATGACAGTCTTTCACCTGTGTTGAACCCATTTTTCACGTACCGGTCCGGCGCCGGAAAATGCTGCGAAAAACCGGAGGAAAAAAACCTTATCTTTCCACACCGTATAGTTTTCGGAATTTTTGAACCAGTCTGGACACAGGCCCTTTGGCCGCAGCAGACTGGTCCGGTGCATCGGCGGCCGATTGTTTTTCCATGCGATGCTCATGGGCCGCCTGAATGGTGGCAATCAGCGTGTCCATATCCACAGGTTTTGACAGGAACTTGAACGCGTTATATTTGCCGCTCTCCAGAGCGTTTTCCACACTCCCGTGACCGGTGAGCACAATGCAGGGCAGCTCCGGCTGAAGGTCCTTGAGCAGTTTCTGCACTTCGATGCCGTCAATGCCGGGCATCTGCAGATCCACCACCGCCACGTCAAAAGGTTCTTTTGCTGCGGCAGCCACGCCTTCTTCCCCGGAAAATGTGGTTGTGACCTCAAACCCTTCCAGCATCATCCGCTTGGCCAGATACTTCAGAAAGGTCTGTTCATCATCTATAAATAATAGCTTCATTTTCATTCCACTGACATCGGTTGACACACATTTACTTTCTCACCGGAAACAACAGGCACGGAAAAATGGATTTATCGGCAATATTTCTGGATATGGATCCCAGCCACCGCTCAGCCAGGGCTGTTCTGTCACTGAAACCCAGCACGATCAGCGTGGCCTGGTATTCTCTGGCCGCCTTGAGTATTTCGGTCTCCGGATCTCCCACATACACATGAGGTCTGGCGGATATGCCTTTTTGTGCAAATTCGTCGCACAGGTCTTCCAGCCGGTTCCGCTCACTTTTCCGCACTGACTGAACTTCGTGGGTATCCGAGGATTTCAGCTCTTTTTCATCCACCACGTGCATCAGGTGAAGTTCTCCGATCACCTCCCCGAGTTCCTTGAGGCAGGAAACCGCTTTTTCGCTGCTGTTAGACCAGGATGTGGCGAACAAAGGCCGCTCAAACAGTTTTGCCGGCACCATCCGGACTTCGTCCAGATGCTTGAATACCAGAATCGGTACCGGAGAACGGCGGGTCAGTTCCGTGATATCGGATCTCGAATACAGCTGTTCCAGCTTTCCTTTCTGGGATCGGCCGATAACAATGATGTCCGGTTTTTCCTTTTCCACCACATCCAGAATTTTAGGGATCAGGGATGCCACCTCAATATAGGCGCCGACTTCCATGCCCATTTCAAACAGGTTCTCAGCCCAGTCAATGAACCGGATATTGGCCATTTCTTTCAGCCGGACCTCATCTTCCTTGACATACCCCTTGCCTCTTCGCATGGATACCTTTTCCCGCTCGATCACATTCAAAAACACCACATGCTCGAGCCCGGATTTTCTCAAGTCCAGCAAAGACTGCAATGCGTCATAGCACAAGCTTTCGAATTTGGTCACAAACAACAGTTTCTTTAATTTCATGAACCCCCCTGTGTCAGCTTTCTCAGAACGACCGGAACCGATGCCGGCTATCTGAAGAACAGCGGATCAGTCAAGTTTTTTCCTTATGGCATCCACCAGTTCCTGAGGCTCCACCGGTTTTTCCAGATAAATGTCGGGTTCCGGCACTTTCTCCCCCTTGAACTCTTCCAGCGCTTTCTGGGATTTGAGAAAAGACCGCAGGGCAATGCCGGTGAACATGACCACTGGAATGTCTTTCAATGCATCATCGGTTTTCAGCTGACGATACAGGCGAATGCCACTTCCCCGGGGCATGAGCACGTCCAGGATCACTAGGTCGGGTTTCTGTTTCCGGATCACTTCCAGGCCCTCCACACCGTCACACGCCACCAGGGGGGTATACTGATTTTCTTCAAGAACCGTGACAACAAATGATCTCACATCCGGATCATCGTCAACCACCAGTATTTTTTTACCCATATCACACCTCTTTACTTGTCATTTTCATCCCGGACTGTTTTCGGCTTCTCAGGCAGCGTTAATGTAAACACAGATCCATAACCCAAACGGGTATCTATGTCAATGGTCCCCCGGTGCTCTTCCACCAGTTTTTTTGTCACCAGCAGCCCGAGACCGGTCCCCTTGCCTCCCTTGGAACTGAACATGGGGGTGAACAGTTTGGTCCTGGTTTCTTCATCCATGCCGCATCCATTATCTTCGACCTCGAACACGGCCGCCCCATCCTCGTTTTTTCGGGTCCGGATCTCCACCTTGAACCGGCGGTCCGGATCTTCCTCCTCTAAACAGGCGTCAATCGCATTGTTCACCAGGTTCAAAAGCGACCGGTGAACGGTTCCCGGATCCAGCCACATCTGCCCCAAGTCCGGATCACACTTCGTGACGATTTCAATATCATTGGATCGGACAAAATCCGACACCAGATCCCTCACCTCCGTCACGATTTCATTGGGAGAGCACAGTACCACCTCGGGGGCCCGCTCCTTGGAATAGGTGAGCATGTCCTGGGTCAGGTTCGCCACCCGTTCGATATTTTTCTGGATGGTCTGCCAACCGGTTTTGATCTTTTCCATATTATCGTTCTGAAAACCCACATTCACGACATAGCTGCCGCCCTTGAGACCGATCAGGATATTTTTCACATAATGGGCCAGCCCTGAAACGGTTTGACCGATGGCCGCCATGCGTTCGGACTGGATCAACTCCCTCTCCAGGCGTTTGATCTCGGTCAGATCCTGAAAAAAATTGACAATGCCCATGAATTCCTTTTTTTCATGAAGCACACTGGTGGCATACCTGACCGGGATCTGTTTTTTGTTCCGGGTTTCCAGCACCATTTCCTTCCAGGGAATATCTTCCCGATCATTGGTCCTGTTTTTTGCTTCCTTCCTGAAATGGGCCGCCAGTTGAGGGGGATACAGATCTTCGATGGTCATTTTGTTGAGCACGTCTCTGGTTCTTTTTTCGAAAATGCGGGCCGCTTCCGGGTTGTAGACCACAATCTGCCAGTCCTGATCAAATGCGACAATGGCATCATGGCTGCTGTGAATGAGCAGCCGCTGGAAATTGGATTTGCGCCGGATCTCCGCAGTGGCTTCCGTCACTTTCTCTTCCAGATTATGGGTATAAGCGGCCAGTTGCTCCCGGATACGGATTTTGTTTTCCGCCCGTTCCAGGGCGATGGCCAGGGCCTCATCCCGGACCGGTTTGTTGATAAAATCACTGGCCCCATATTGCAGGGCCGTGATGGTGGAGTCGATATCCCCGTGTCCCGTGACAATGATCACTTCCTTGTCCGGGTCCAGTTCCTTGATTTTTTTGAGCAGTTCCAGTCCGTCCATGCCCGGCATCTTGATATCGGTTACCACAATGTCCGGGGATTGTTCTTCAAATACTTTCAGGGCTTCTTCACCGCTGTTCGCTGTGCAGGTGTCATATCCGTCACTTTTCAGGGACATGTCCAGAAGCCGCACGATGGTCGGCTCATCATCCACAATCAATATTTTGCTCGCTGACATGGGGTTTCCTATGTGGCTGCGTGGAATCGGACCGTGAAGCACGATCCTTTTCCCTCATCGGTTTCAACACTGATGGTACCGCTGTAGTCCTTGACGATCCCGAAGCTGATGCAGGTGCCGAGACCGGTTCCCTTACCGATCTCTTTGGTGGTGAAAAACGGTTGAAACAATTTATTTTTCACCTCTTCACTCATGCCGATGCCGGTATCGGATACGGTAGCCACGACATAGCCATTTTCCGCAAATGTCTTGATGGTCAATATCTTTTCCACCGGACCCTCAGCCCGGGCGGATTTTTCATCCATGGCATCGATGGCATTGGTCACCAGATTGATGAACACCTGCTCCAGCCGGTTGTGTTCGGCCCGGATCTCCGGCAGATGCTCATCCAGATCCAGCACCACTTCAATGGAATGCACCGTAAGCTGGTGTCCCAACACCTTGAACACATCCTGGATGGGATCGTTGATGTTCAGTTTTTTCAGATCCCGCTCCGACTGCCTGGCAAAATCTCTGACATGCTTGATGACCCCAGCGGCCCGGCCCACATTCTCAATAATGTCCTGGCTCATCCCCAAAAGGTCTTCATCCGGAATCTTCACCCCTTTTTTCACCATTTTCTGGATCAGGTCCGCACAGATCTGGATCACGTTCAACGGCTGGTTGATCTCATGGGCCATGCCCGCCGCCATGGTGCCCAGGGTGGCCAGTTTGCCGGCCTGAATCAGCTGGGTTTCCTTTTCCACACTTTCGGTGATGTCCGTGGTGGAGGCGATGAGCACCTCCCTGTGGCTGAACACCACCTTGACCACCTTGATGTTCACGAAAAACGCCTGCCCGGTTTTCCGGTAATGCCTTTTTTTGGTAAACAGCCTCGAACCGCCCTGAATCAGTCCATGCATACCCTGGCGGATGGTATCATCGGTTTTTTCCCCGATTTCCAGAAACGAGGTCCCCAGCAAATCGGATTTGGTATATCCGTATGTTTCCTGAACCCGGTGGTTCACATCCAGGATTTCGAAGGTCTGGTTATCAATGATAAAGATGGGATTCGGGTTTTCATTGAACAACGAGCGGTATTTTTCTTCGGACTTTTTATATTTTTCGTGCAGTTTGGCCAGTTCCTGATCCTGAAGCTCGATTTCCTCCTGGGCTTTTTTATCCTCTGTTCTGTCCCTGAGCGTCTGAATGGCACCAATGATCTCTCCTTCCGGAGATTTGATGGGAGCGGCCGTAAAAAATATCCACCTCCCGTTTTCGCCCATGTGAGGGAAAAACTCCTCGGCCTCGTAGGCCCCGTTGATGATCTTGCATTTGCGCCAGGCATTGCCGTAATATTTCTGTACAATGTCATCGCTGGTCTGGTCCACCACCATGTCCGCCAGGATAGGGCGTTTGGCAGACCGGAACGGCACCCACTGCCGGTCGGTACCCACCAGTTTGTAGGCCGGATACCCGGTGAGTTCCTCGCAGGCCGTATTCCAGTGGGTGATGATATGTTCGCTGTTGATAATAAAGGTGGGGATCATGCTGCCCTGGATGATCTGATTCAGCTCTTTTTCAATTTTCTGCAGATCTCTGCGTTCCTGTTCGAGAAAGGAAATGCGGTTTTCCGCAATCTCATTGACCCGTCGTGAAAACTGTTCAAACAAATCCGCCACCGCCTCTTTTTCAAGGTTCTGTGCCTCTAACCGTTTCCGGATCCGGATCTTTTCCTCTTCGGTTTTCAGAAAATTAATAAAAGACATAGCCCCGTAAGTATCCAGATCAATGATACTCACCCGTTCGGTATTCACCTTTTCCAGGATACAGGTCAGCAGGTCATCGTTTTTCAGTTTGAGAATCAAATCCAGACCGGACAGATGACAGACCTGATGGAAATCTTTGGTGGTGGGGATATTCAACTCCCTGGCACGGACAATGCCTTTAGAGATTTCAATGGTGTCCGCCACCATGAGCACCTGGATATTCAGGCCCTTGAGTTCGGGCCCGGTAAACCGGTCCAGAATTTCACGGCAGGGGTCCCCCCCTCCGATGATGGCCAGTTTCAATCCCTTTAAATCAAAATACATGGCAGCCGCGCTCCGTGATTCTAGTAAAAAATCAGGGTAACAATCACAAATGTCGGAATCAGAAACACCAGGGAATATTTAAGGATATACCCGAAAAAGCTGGGCATGGCCGTGCCGGATTCCGCTGCAATGGACCGAACCATGAAATTGGGGGCATTGCCGATATAACTGACCGCCCCGAAAAAAACGGACCCGGTGGAAATAGCCTGCAGATAAATCATCCGGTCGGTCATCAGCAGGGGCACGGAGGCTGATTCGGGCATGCCGGCGTAAAAGCTGCCCAGAGCGGTGTTGAAAAAGGTCAGATACGTGGGGGCGTTGTCCAGGAACGCCGACAGCATGCCGGTGACCCAGAAGTAATGAAACGGTTCTTTCACCGCTTCGATCAAAAAGGCAAATGCACCGTCCGGACCAGCCTTGAGCAGCAGCAGGCAGGGAATCATGGTGATAAAGATACCAATGAACAGGTACGCCACCTCGATGATGGGAAACCAGGAGAACTCATTTTCCTCCCGCAGGGTCCAGGGGGTAGCCCACAGCGACAGCAGGCCCAGTACAATCAGACTGATGTCCCGAAGCCAGTCCTGCAGGGCCCGGTGCACGCCCAGGGTATTGATCTCACCCAAGTCCAGAACCCCGCTCATGAGCACGGCCCCCACAACCCCTCCCAGAAAGAGGAAATTATAGGTTCCCGTCAGGCGCAGCGGCTTCTTTTCTCCGTCATCCGGCACCACGGCCCCTTCTTTTTTGAAAAACCAGGAATCCAGGAAAAAATAGACCACCAGCAGGATCCCGCTCACCACCAGCATATGGGGGGCAATATTCATGGTCCAGAAAAAACTCACCCCATGCAGAAACCCCAGAAACAGGGGCGGGTCTCCCAGGGGGGTCAGAGATCCGCCGACATTGGCCACCAGAAAGATGAAAAACACCACCATGAAGGTCCGGTTTTTCCTGAAACTATTGGCCCGCAGAAGTGGCCGGATCAGGAGCATGGCCGCCCCGGTGGTTCCCATCCAGGACGCCAGAATCGTGCCCAGCAGAATAATGCCGGTATTCACGATGGGGGTCCCCCTCAGTGTGCCCCGCAGCAGGATTCCGCCCGACACCGTGAACAACGCCCACAGCAAGATGATGAACGGGACATAATCGGCCAGGATGATATGAACAATTTCATAAATGGCATCCCCTTTATAGACCGCCACGAACGGAATCGCCAAGGTGGCGGCCCAGAATGCGGAGATCTTGCCGAAATGATGGTGCCAGAACGTTCCCGCCACCAGCGGCAGCAACGCAATGGAAAGAAGCATGCAGGCAAAAGGAATACAGGCATACAGGGGCAGCAGTTTTCCCAGGTCCGGATGGCCGCTGCCATGCCCCCCGGCGGCATGGGTCTCATCCGCGCCATGTCCTGCTGATTCCGAAGCAGGTTCTGATGCATGAACCGTCTGCACCAAAGACAGATCCAGGTCGTCTGATAATGAAGAAAGGGTTGCTGGAACGACTATAAATCCCATCAGCAGTAACGCCAGTACCAGTTGATTCGCCTTCATATGTGCTGTCTCTCCTGATAATTATTTAAACGAAAATACACCCAAGCTGTCTTGCCAAGCTGAAATGACGTAATAAAAACCGCCGGGATTGTCAAGATGAAATCGCACCAGTGGGGTCGAACCAGGCTGTACGATTCTCATCCGGTATCCGGACAAAAAAATGGGAGTTATGATTCTTCATTGTGTACTAAAAAACTCAAGCCGACTACCATGTGGTTTTCAGGCTTGCCGGCCGCTGGAACAGATATGTGCCTGACCTGCACCTTGTGATGCCGAACACGAGCCATGGAAACACCATCTTCATGATAATTCACGGCAAAAACATCTCCCACACGGATATATTTCAAAAGATCGGAATCTTCCTTGACCAGAAGCCCCAACCCGGAAGTTGAAAAATCCCGCAATTTGATGTTATATTCCCATTCACTTCCCGGGGGTTTGAACGAAATAATAGCGCCTTCTGAAGCCGGAATCCGGGGTTCCGAACGAGACTCTTTTTTCGGATTGTCGGTAAAATTATCTGTCATCTGTGTTCACGGACGGTTCATCAAATTTTTCCAATTACCCTACACCCATCCCTTGACAAAAACAAGCCGCTTGTCAAAAATTGATTCCGGCGCAAAACAGGGGACCGAATCGTGCCCGCCACCCAGAAACTGGTTCTGCAGATTCTGGGCGCTATAACCGAATATGACAAGGAAATGACCGTCCGGAAGCTCAGGGGGCCGCCAAGAACTGAAAACGGGCGGTCAACGACAAGTGTGATGGCAGTTTCAACGACGATAAGGTTGTTGACATACTTGTGTATGATAAGGTTAAGAAGAATTTTGATATGAAATAAGGGCCATACAGTCAGATTAGACGCGAACGGCTAACCAGGCCGCCACATCTTTGAACATTGTGGACCGTTCCGGCTCATTATGAATCTCATGATACAGCCCCTTATATACTTTCAGGGTCTTATCTTTGGAACCGGCCTTGTCGTAAAGCATCTTCGCGCCCATCGGGTCGACAAGTTTGTCTTCGCTGCCCTGGACAACAATGAAAGGCAGCGTAATCTTGTCCAACTCCGCTCTGACACGCATCATGGCATTGAGCATTTCCCCTGCCAAACGCGCCGGCGTTTTACCGTGAAAAACCAACGGATCGTTGACATAGGTCCGCACAACTTCTGAGTCGCGTGAAATACAGTTTGGATCCAGAGATACCACTCCCGCTTTCGGCGCGATTCGAGAGAGGATTTTGCCCATGATTATCGTCATGGGTGAAATATTGTCGCTAACTTTGATCGCCGGCGCCGAGATGATGGCTCCTTGAAAATCTTCCTGGTGGTCAAGGAGATAGCAGCACGTGATCAGTCCGCCCATACTGTGGCCGAAGATGAAAACAGGTTTCCCGGGCTGCCAGCCTTTGACCATCTGATAATAAAGCCTCAAAGGATCGATGAAATCGGTAAACCGCTCAATGACTTCGCGCTCCCCGCCTGACTTGCCATGGCCGAGGTGATCCAGTCCGTAAACGGCATAACCCAGCGGCACATAGTGGTTTACAAGATTCACGAATCGTCCGCAGTATTCACCCAGCCCGTGGACAAGAAACAAAATCGCCTTCACGTTTCCTTCCGGAAGCCAGGCCTGGTAATAAATATTGTCGTTTCTCACACCCTTGAACCTGCCATCGATATGTTTCATGGGGTCTCCATTCCTGAATCTTTGTGCAAGAACCGATAGTAAATCCGCATTAAATGTTGTGAACGGAACCTGACTTGGCGGTGGTCACAATAACCTGGACTGTTTTTTTTATTCTTTCCAAATTTTTGACAACGTGTCAACTCAAGTTCGTCTTATGGGATTTATTCATATAATCCTGTTGTCATCTAATTCGCATATCCCTTTCCGATCGCCGTGAAGGGCAGCTTCAATTCCAGCTCCGGGACCTGCGTTGCCACCCATGCTGTGAAAGTGTTACTGTTCGGGCCTGGAAATGCTTTGTAGGTTTTCTGCCAGGGATAATCACGGGCGGCTTTGTCTACGGCGGCTATCAGTTCATCCACTCCGTCCCCCTTAAAGGCTTTAAGAAGCCGGGGTTTTTCACCATACCAGTAACGGTCTGGAATGTCACTGGTAATCCTCAGAACAGACTGACCCTGCCAACCCCGCCAACCGACAACATCATATACTGTATAGTGGTTTTCCCCTGTGCCTTTGACGGCGATCCATGTATGAATGGCAAACCAGCCACGCCATCCCCAGGCGTCGGCGCCATAGATATGCAGGACAGCTTCTTTGGTGGCAGCAGGATCAGGCGCTATGCCGGCTGATTCACGGGATGCTGTTCGCCAGTCATCATTGGCGCAGCCATACAAAAAGATCATCCCTATCAGACATACCGCCCCGAGCAATCGATTTTTCATCCACCATCCCATCTGTAAAAAATTTCCCCAAACCACCCATCCCTGGACCGCATCCGATCCGGAAGTTTTTGACTTTTACACCCCACCACCATTTTCGCAACAAAAAAAGGCCCCTGACGAAATCGCCGGAAGCCTTTATTTTCAATGGTCGGGACGGCTGGATTTGAACCAGCGACCACTTGTCCCCCAGACAAGTGCGCTACCAGACTGCGCTACGCCCCGATTAAAAAAACAGAATGGGTTAATATCACTTATGGTTGGCAGTGTCAAGCACCAAATCTGAAAATCCATGTTTTCCGTCGGAGATCTGACCATCAAAGTCCGGGCGGTTATCGACGCGCCTGTCAACAGATCTTGAGCACATCCCGGCAATAGGTCACGCTTCTTTCCAGTGCCGCTTTTTCGGTTGCCATGGCCGCTTCCATGCTGTCCAGGGGGCACTCCAGGTCGAGCTCAATATTGATCCGGGTCATATCCGGATTGTCCCGGATCAGCTCACAAGCCCGTTTCATGTCCAGGTCCCCTTCCCCCACGGCCGCACCGGTGAATTTGAGGCCCCAGGGAGTGATCACGATTCTGTTGTCCCTGAAATGATTGGTGAATGCCCGGGGAGCAAGATTTTCCACGGCCGTGATAGGATTTTCCGTCACATGGATGCCGTTGACCGTGTCAATGCAGGCCCCCACCAGCGGATGACCGATCCGGTCCAGGACCCACAAGACTTCCTCTGAAAACGCGTCGGTGTGATTCTCCAGGGCCAGCCTTACCCCGGTTTTTTCCACCTGGTCCAGCACTGCTGTGACCTTGTCCGCCACCGCTTCCAGCTGAGCCATGACATCCGGGTGAAATTTGCCGGCTGCCACCGGCCGGGGGCGCGTCAGGTTCATGCCGATCTTGGTGATATCGGCACCGATGGCATGGGCAATGGCCAGCCCGTCTGCAATTTCAAACTGGACCGCAGAATCGTAGTGTCCGCTTTTCAGGGCAAAATTAAACTCCAGATACAGATCCTGTTCCCTGGCATACTGCCGGACCTGTTCAAAATACGCCTTTTCCATGCGGTCCAGGGCCTTGGCATCCAGATGCAGTCCCTCCAGTCCCAGGGTCCTGATATAGTCCATCATTTCAAACAGGGTCATCTGCCGCTCCCAGGGCAGTTCGAACCCGGCCCAGTCTTCAGCCACCCCGTGATGGTACAGGCTGTATGTATGCATTCCCAGACGCATCAGATATCTCCTTATCCTTGTAGATCATGGTGACATGTCCCGGCAAAATCTACCCGGTGTATGTCAGTCATCTGACGATACCGGCCCCCGCAACCGTTTCACCCGGCCGTGTTTTGTTTTTTTGTCCAGGCGTTTTTTCTGGGCCGCTTTGGTCACACGGGTGGGTTTCCGTTTTTTGACCCGAACCATGGCCTGTAAAGTCAATTGCCTCAGTCTTTTTATCGCATCGGTTCTGTTTTTGTCCTGACTCCGGAACTGCTGGGCCTTGATGACAATGATACCGTCCTTGGAAATCCGCTGGTCTGAAAGGGTCAGAAGCCGGGACTTGATCTCCTCAGGCAGGGATGACGCCTGGATATCGAACCGCAGATGGATGGCAGTGGCCACTTTGTTCACATGCTGTCCCCCGGCTCCCTGGGCTCGGATGGCCTCCAGCTGAATCTCATTGTCCGGGATCTGAATCTGATGGGTGATATGAACGGCCACGTCACTTTCCTTCAAACGCTTTTTACAAAAAAATCGGTCAGCATTCCGGTCATCAGATCCGGATGTTCCAGATGAATCAGATGCCCTGCCCTGGCAATGGTTTTAAGTTCCGCTGCCGGAAACAGGCTTTGAATTTCTTGCCAGTCGCTGTCTGCCACAAAATCCGATGCCCCTCCCCGGACAAACAATGCCGGTCCCGGGTACGGCCGGCCGGATATCGACGCACTGATATCCGGCATGGCTGTCAAAATGGCTGAAAGGTTTGCCCGCCAGACAAATCGGCCATCATCACCCCGCTTCAGATTCTGGAGCAGAAACCCACGGAATGCCTGATCCGGCACTGTTTTCGCCAAAAGCCGGTCTGCCTGATCCCGGCGGGTGACCGATGTCAAATCCAGGTCCAGCATGGTTTGAACAAACCCCTCCCAAATCGGCTCATAGGCTTTGGGCGCCATGTCCAGCACCACCAGACCCGCCGTCCTGTCCGGAAAATCCATGGCCAGCTGCATGGCGCATTTGCCCCCCATGGAGTGACCGACCACCCCGGCGGTGTCCAGTTTCATTTCGTCCATGAACCCGGCCAGGTCTCGGGCCATCCTTGAATAACTCATGTCCGGTGCATGAAATGAGCGGCCGTGGTTTCTTAGATCCACGGCCAGCACCTCAAACTGCATGGCCAGATCTCTGGCCAGCACGCCCATGGTGGCACACGATCCCAAAAGCCCATGGACCAGAATCACCGCCGGACCCGACCCTGTTTTGCGATAATAAAGCATGGCAGTATCAATATGGCATGCTTGTGCCGGAGCCGTCAACATTCAATCTGCGGCATCTCGGCATACACCCGTTTAGTTCATCTCATGGGTGAACCGGTCCATCAGGGTGACATCCCCGATCACCGCCTTGAGGGAAATCTCATACGCCCCTTTGGCCTTCATGTCCGCCGTGATGCCGAATCCGCCGCTCATGTACATGGCCATGACCTTCTGGGTTTCCGTGTCCTCGCCCTTGATCAGAAAGCCTACTTTGGCTTTTTCCACCGGGTTGTGATCCTTGTCCATGATATACACCATGATGTGATGGGGCTTGTCCATCTCCTTTTTCTGGTGACCGGCATGATCATGGCCGGCATGGCTGTCTGCGGCCTTGTCTTCATTGGTGTCCCGCAGGTCCATCAGGTAGTAGGACAGCATGTATCCGTTTTGCATTGATTCATGGAACAGGTCTCCGACCCGTTCACTGCCTCCGGTGCCGTGACCGTGGCCTTCCATGGCACCGGCCGGGCCGGAGAAAACAAACAGGATCACTGCCAGGGCAGCAAGGGTAAAACATTTCTGTGTCAGGTTTTTCATGGGTTTCATCCTTTCTTGATTGGTAAGGTTTCATCCCCCGGTTGAGGGGGGAGTTGGTTATGGGTTACATGTGTAAATTTCCGGGTTCAGGGTTATGAGTGTTGAATGGTCCGGGACCGCCAGAAATGGTAGATCACCGGGATGATAATCAGGGTCATGACGGCGGAGGTCAACAGTCCCCCCACCATGGGGGCTGCAATGCGCTTCATGATCTGGGACCCGGCCCCGGTGCCGTACATGATGGGCAAAAGCCCTATCAGGGTGGTGGCCACGGTCATGATCTTGGGCCGGACCCGCTCCACCGCCCCTTCCACAATGGCGGCATGCAGGTCGGACAGTGATGTCATCTGTCCGGCGGCGGTCCGCCGCTTGAACACCTCGTCCAGGTACACCAGCATCACGATGCCGGTTTCCGTGGCCAGGCCGGCCAGGGCGATGAACCCCACCCCAACGGCCACGGACAGGTTGTATCCCAGAAGATAGATCAGCCAGAATCCGCCCACCAGCGAAAACGGCAGGCTCACCATCACGATCACCACCTCGGTGATGTTGTGAAAGTGAATGTAGAGCAGAATGAAAATCAGCACCAGAGTGGCCGGAATGATGAGATTCAGGGTTTTCCGGGCTTTTTCCATGTACTCGAACTGGCCGGACCATACCAGGGAATACCCGGTAGGCAGCGAAATGTTCTCATCCACCAGGGTTTTGGCCTGGCTCACATAGGTGCCCAGGTCCATGCCTCTGATGTCCACGAACACCCAGGCGGTTTTCCGGGCGTTCTCGCTTTTGATGCCGGCCGGCCCTTTTTTCACGGCAATGTCCGCCAGCTGGACCAGGGGTACCTGGGCGCCGGTGGGGGTGGGCACCAGGACCCGGCGCAGGGTGTCGATATTGTCCCTGAACGCCCGGTTGTAGCGCAGGTTCACCGGATACCGCTCCAGTCCCTCGATGGTACTGGTCACGTTCATGCCGCCGATGGCCGTGGTGATGATGTCCTGGACATCCTGGACCTGGAGCCCGTACCGGGCGATCTGTTCCCGGTTGATGGTGAAATCCAGGTAATTGCCGCCGGTGACCCGCTCTGAAAATACGGACAGAGTGCCCTTTTTATCCCTGAGCAGCGCCTCGATACGCTCGCCCAGATCCGCCAGAACGGCCAGGTCCGGCCCCATGATTTTGATGCCCACCGGTGTTTTGATCCCGGTGGACAGCATATCGATGCGGGTTTTAATGGGCATGGTCCAGGCATTGGTCAAGCCCGGAAATTTCACCGCGGCATCCAGGTCATCGATCAGCTCCTGCATGGTGATGTACCTCTCTTCAGGCAGAATCCGGGTCAGCGGGGCTTTGATCCAGTCCGGCCATCCGGCATAGAACCGGTCGATCTTTTTTTTGCGCCATTCATGCAGAATTTTGCCGTTTTTCTGCTCCGGCCAGATCCAGGTGAGGGGCTGCTTCAGCCAGCCCGGCCAGTCTGAAAAAAAACGGGGGATTTCGATGATTTCATATTCCACCTGGGGCCGAAGCATGATCACGGTTTCGATCATGGACAGCGGGGCCGGATCGGTGGAAGTCTCTGCCCGGCCGATCTTGCCCAGGGTGGTTTTCACCTCGGGAAACCGCTGGATGATCTTGTCGGTCTGCTGCAGCAGTTCCTTTGCTTTGGTGATGGAGATCCCGGGCAACGTGGTGGGCATGTACAGCAGGTCCCCCTCGTTGAGCGGCGGCATGAACTCGGTGCCTGCCCGGGTCATGGGATACCAGGTCACGGCCACGGCCAGAAGGGCCGCCAACACGGTGAGCCGCCGCCATTTGAGCACCCCTTTGATCATGGGCCGGTAGATGCGGATCAGAAACCGGTTCAAGGGATTTCTGTCTTCATGCAGGATCTTCTGGGGAAACAGGCAGATCCCGAAAAAAACGGACAGACCCAGGGCCAGCATCAGGGACCAGTCCGGCAGGATCACACCTGCGGTCCCCATGACCACCACAGCCAGAGGCGGCCCTGCCACGGCCATAATCCAGATCCGAATTTTTGCCGTCCTGGACCGGCCCGGGTCGATGGGGTGTTCCTTGACAAAAAAGGTCATGAGCACCGGGATGATGGTGATGGCCAGAACGGACGCGGCCGCCATGGCCGTGGTCTTGGTGTAGGCCAGCGGTTTGAACAGCCGGCCGGACTGCTCCATGAGGCTGAACACGGGCAGAAACGAGACCGTGATGATCAGCAGGCTGAAAAACAGGGCCGGCCCCACCTCTTTGGCGGCTTCCGTGATGATCCGGGTGTGGCTTTTCTTTCCCCGGTCCCGCTCCAGGTGTTTGTGGGCGTTTTCCACCATCACAATGGCCGCATCCACCATCACGCCGATGGCAATGGCAATGCCTCCCAGGCTCATGATATTGGCGTTGATGCCGAAGGGATACATGATCAAAAACGACATCAGAATCCCCACCGGCAGCGTGAAGATTGCCACGAATGCGGACCGGAAATGCAGCAGAAATATGATGCACACCAAAGCCACCACGATCATCTCCTCGGTGAGTTTGGTCTTCAGCGTGTCCACGGCCCGTTCGATGAGCGCTGCCCGGTCATACCCGGTGACAATCTTGACCCCTTCCGGCAGTCCTTTTTCCAGGTCCGCCAGTTTTTCCTTAACCCGCTGGATCACCTCCCGGGCGTTCTCTCCGTAGCGCATCACCACGATGCCGCCCACCGCTTCCCCCTGTCCGTTCCATTCCAGAATGCCCCGGCGCAGCTCCGGACCGATTTGGAGCGTGGCCACATCCCTGAGCAGAATCGGGGTGCCTTTGTCATCCACGGACACCGCGATCTGGCCCAGATCCTCCAGAGACTGAATATATCCCCGGCCCCGGACCATGAATTCGGTTTCCCCCATTTCCAGAAGCCGGCCTCCCACATCCGCGTTGGACCGCTGGACAGCGGCTTTGATTTTTTTGATGGAAATCCCATAGGAAGCCAGTCTGTTGGGATCCACCTCCACCTGGTACTGCTTGACAAACCCGCCGATGCTGGCCACCTCGGAAACGCCCGGCACAGCCGTGAGTTCGTACCGGACAAACCAGTCCTGAAGCGATCTCAGTTCGGCCAGATCGGTCTCGCCGGTGGTGTCCTGAAGAATGTACTCGTACACCCATCCCACACCGGTGGCATCCGGCCCGAGACTCGGGGTCACTCCGTCAGGCAGGCGGCCGGACACGAAATTGAGATACTCCATGACCCGGGACCGGGCCCAGTAGATATCGGTGCCGTCTTCAAAAATCAGGTACACAAAGGAGTACCCGAAAAAAGAATAGCCCCGGACCACTTTGGCGAACGGCACGCTGAGCATGGCCGTGGTCAGCGGATAGGTCACCTGGTCCTCCACCACCTGGGGGGCCTGTCCCGGGTATTCGGTATAGATGATCACCTGGACGTCGGACAGGTCCGGAATGGCATCCAGGGGGGTATTCACCATGGCCAGAATCCCGCCGGCAATTACGAAGACCGTTGACAGGATCACCATAAACCGGTTGTGAATGGACCATTCAATTATCTTGTGTATCATCGTGAGCAGTTCCTCAAATCAGATTCAAGCCGTTACAGATGCCACATCACCGGCTATTCCATGTCCTTGAAAAAATCATCTTCCGCCGCGTCATCCATGTCATCGAAAAACCCGTCCGACCCGCCTGTGTCCCCGTCTCCCGCATCCGGACCGGGACCGTCTGCGTCACCGGAACCATCCGCCTTACCGGACTTCTCTGCCATCATTTTCTGGATCGCCTCTTTGAGCCGGGATTCAGAATCCAGCAGAAACTGTCCGGACACCACCACGCTTTCACCCGCTGCCAGGCCGGTCAGCACCTGGACCCGGCCTTCTGACAGATGAAGCCCGGTGGTAATCTGCCGGGGAGTGAACCGGCCGCTGCCTTCGGCCATAAATACCAGTTGTTTTTCACCGGAACGGATCACCGCCTCAGACGGTATGATCAGGCCTTCGGCATCCTGGCCGGTGTGGATGGTGATCTGTGCAAACATGTCCGGCTTCAGTTCGCTGCCCTCGTTGTCAAAAGTGATCCGGATCACCACATCCCGGGTCCGGGGCTGAAGAAAGGGAAATATATAGGCGATCCGGCCTGTGTACACCTTGTCCGGATAATAGGACAGCGACATTTCAACGGTCTGGCCTTCATGGACCAGGTTCTGTTCATATTCATAAATATGGGCTTCCACCCACACCCTGGACAGATCCGAAATGGTGAACAGGCTGTCACCGGCTTTGACATAGGCCCCTTGAACCGCGTTTTTATGGGTCACCACCCCTTTGAACGGGGATCTGATGGTCAATGCCTTGCGGACCTGTCCGGTCTGTTCCAGAAACTCGATGTCCTGATCGGCAATATCATAAAAGGCCAGCCGTTTTTTGACGGATGAAAGCAGATCCTGATTTAAAGGCGTTTTTTGTGTCTGAAGATTTCTGAAAGCCGACAGATATTCTTCCTGGGCCGCCACCAGGACAGGCGAATAGATCGTATACAGGGGATCCCCTTTTTCCACCACAAACCCGGTGTAGTCGGCATAAAGCGTTTCAATCCAGCCGGCGGTCTTGGGGCTGACAATGCCGGTCCGGGTCTCGTCAAAGGTCACATGGCCATAGGTCCGGATGGTGTGATTCAAACGCCCCTGTTCAACCGGTCGGATCTTCAGGCCCATGTTCTGCTGCACCACCGGATTGATCTTGATGTCCACCCCGCCCTGAAGCTCATCTTCATACACCGGCACCAGATCCATGCCCATCTTGCTCTTGCCCGGTTCATCATAGATCTCGGTCGGATCCATGGGCGCTTTCCAGTAAATGATCTTCCGATCGGTGGTGTCTTTGCTGTCTGATACTTCATCCGCATACACCGGTACGAGATCCATGCCCATCTTGCTTTTACCGGGTTCGTCATAAATTTCCGTGGGATCCATGGGCGCTTTCCAGTAGATGATCTCCCGTTCCGCCGACGACCCGGCCTCTGTCTGCGCGGACAAAGGGTTGCTGTCCACAGAAGACGGGGGCGCCAGAAAGGTGAGGAAGAAAAACACCGCCGATCCGGTGAGCAGCGCGGTCAGAAAAACAGTCAGTAAGATGGATTTGATATTCATGGTAACGGATTTCCTGTGTTTTTTTAAAATGGTTTGCCCACAATGGATTCAAGGGCTGCCAGAGAGATGCCCAGGTCCCGGGTCTTTCGGGCAATGGTCAGCTTGACTGACAGCCAGTCGGTATAGGACCCGATGGCCTGGGAAAATGCGATGGCGCCGGCTTCGTATTCCCGGGTGGACACTTCCAGGGCCGATGTGCTCAACGGCAGGATCCGGTCCTGGTAAAGATCCAGTTCCCGCCGGAGCTTGTCAATTCTGGCCCAGGCATCGGCCACCATGCGGTCCGTGGCGTTTTCCCGGGCTGTCAGGGTATGGGTCAGACCGGCCAGGGTCTGCCGGGTCTGCTGAACCCAGGGGCCGTCCACCCCGTACCAGGCATTCCGGGGCCGGTTGTTTTTCATGGATGCCATGGTCTTTTCGGAGAATGCCGGCTGCAGCGCCCCGGTGCCGGCGGTGTTGACATGGTCGGCATCCCAGTAGGACAGGCCTGAAGTAAACCGGGCTTCGATCATGGATTCCGACATTTCCAGCATGGACTGCACCCGATGGATCTGAAAACGGAGGGCTGTCAGCTCCTGGCGGTGTTCCCTGGCCATGGCAGCCAGAACCTCGAAATCCGGAATTGTCTGCGGCAGAGGACCTGCCGTCACAGGCCCCATCCGGGTATCGGCCGGCAGGTTCATCAGTTCAGCCAGACGGGCCTGGATGACGGCTGCGTCATTTTCCAGGGAAACCAGGTCCTGCTTCAAAGTTTCGATCTTGATAGTCACCTTGATCACATCCTGGTAGCTGGTTTTTCCACTTCGATACAGGGAGGCGGCCACATCCAGAAGACGTTCGAACGCAACCAGGGTTTCTTCGATTATCCGGATGGACCGGGTGGTGAACACCAGATCCCGGCCGGCGGTTTCAACCGCCTCAAGCGTCTGCCGGATCACGATGGCCATCTCCTGTTCCAGCTGATTCACCCGGTTCTCAACGACCCGGCCTTTGAGAGCGGTCAGGCCCGGAAACGGATGAACCGTCCTTACGGCACCCGGTGACTTTATGGGTCCAACCCGGTTGTCAAGGGCCGCGGTGAATGCCGTATACTGCCTGAGGGTGTCCTCCAGGTTCGTGACCTGGTCAAAGGACCGGATTTCAGCCACCACTTTTTTCCGGGCCGCCTGGATATCGGTGTTCCGCAGCACGGCAATGGCCTTGACCGATTGAAGATGAACGGCCTGCCCGACAAGAGCGGCCATGGCTGACGCGTCCCCGGCTTTTGGCGACACCTGAGCCAGGGTGGTGTCATTCACCCCCATGGCGACAGCCATGGGACCTAAGTCATGACTCTTTTTTTCATAGACCTGGGCCAGGCTCTGGATAAACGTCCGGTCATCGGTTAGACCGGTCCCCGCAGAAACCGGATCGTGTTCGCCGGTATCCGGCATGGGGCGGATGGCAGCGCTGTGTTCAGGGCGAAAGGCCGCCAGCTCCTGTTTCATGGTGTCATAGCCGGCAAAGCAGGGCCAGGCAATGGACATCATTAGTATGGTCAGAATGGCACCGATGGGTTTCATGGGGTCTGTTCTCCTGTGGGAAGGGGGTGTTTCGCATCCAGGACCACGCCGGCCGCCTGCTCCAGCAGCACCAGGGTTTTGGCGTAATCCGCTCGGGCCCTTGCCAGGGACAATTGAAAATTATAGGCGGTGGCCTGGATTTCCAGAAAATCGGCAAAACCGCCCTGCCCCTGTTTGAACCAGGTCTCAGCCGTCCGGACGGAAGAGACGGCCTGGGGAAGCAGGTCTTTTTCATACAGGGTGGTCAGACGTCCGGCATTTTCCAGCTTGAACCACAGGCGGCTGATCCCGGCCAGAACCTGGTTGGCGGCCTCGGTTTTACGGGCCTGTGCGGTTCCTTTTTGCGCCAGGGCCCGGGCGGTACGGCTCTGGTTTTTGCCGAACCACAACGGAAGGGTCATGCCGAACTGCACGCCCACGGCATCATCCCCGGCATCCGGCGGCGGCGTGGGCACCTCCGGATCCCCGATGGCGGCATAAAAAAGGCCCACTCTGAATGACGGCAGGGTTTCAAGCCGGGCCAGCTGAACGGCCTGTTCCGATCGGTTCACCTGTTCTTCCGCCAGAAGAATATCTTCCTGATGGGCCATGGCCAGGTCATACACCTCTTCCAGGGAATACACCACCTTTCCCGGCCGCACCGTGGCGGCCTGTCCCAGGGGTGCTTCAGGCGGGCGGTTCAACAGGGTGTTAAGGGTGGTTTTCTCGGTTTTTTCCAGTTCCTTGAGCAGCAGCAGATCATATTCGAGTTGGGCGGCCTGTGCCCGGGCTTTGGACACATCGTAAAACAGGGCATTGTCTTCTGCATAGGCGTTTTCACTGATCTGCCGCATCTGACGGACCAACGCCAGGTTGGCCTGTGTCACTGCCATGGCAGTCTGGATGTATCCCAGTTCGTAAAACGAGGAAGACACATTTGTGACAATGGCTTTAACGGTTTTATCCACCCTGATCCGGGCCATGGTCACATCCGATTCCAGGACCCTTGCCTTCTGGGCCAGTGTCCCGGGAAACGGGATGGCCTGTGACAGGGTCAGGCTCCAGTCCTGGGATCCAAGACGGGTTTCGATGGGCCGGGGGAAATAGGTGGCGGACACCTGGGGATCGGGCAGGCTTTTTTCGATCCGATAGTTTTCAATAAACGCTTCCCAGGATTTTTTCGAAGCCGTGATGGCCGGACTGGTCAGATACGCGTACTCCAGCAGATCCGGCAGCTGCACCGTTTCCGAAAGGCCGGATTCCAATTGAATCAGGGATTCTTCTGCGGGTTCTGCAGCCAGAACCCTGCTCTGACAGATCATCAAAAGACCCGCACACAGGCACGACACCTGAAAAACGGCCAGGCACTGCCGGGCATAACGAACCATCAAAAAGCCCCATGTGTTGTTCGTTTTTTTCATATAACCGTATGGTTTCATGATCATTTCCTCTACAAAACATCCAGTCGGTTTCTCATCAGATCACCTGTTTGTCCCTTTATCCGGTTTCATTGCCGGCGCTCCAGAACATCTCGCATTTTCAGATATTCCTGTTCTGAAATCTCTCCTCTGGCAAACCGGTCGTCCAGAATTTTCAGAGAATCACGGGTGTCGGCACTGGGTTTTCTGTCCGGACGGAACCATCGGCCCAGCGCCAGAGCGATCAATACGATGATCAACAGGAAGACCACCCATCCCAAAAAACCGCTGCCAAACATCCCGTGTCCCATCCCGGGACCCATATGACTGCATCCCCACATGTTTCCTCCTGTATGGTCTGTCATTCATGTTATTTTTATTTCTTTGAAACATTCTCAATTGCAATACCCATACCACGTTGTGGCAATTATGTATAACATTATTGAATCATTCGGAAATCTCCACAACATCGTGATCCGGACCCATTTTGGCTGGTTGCCAAATGTCAAAACATGATTCATAATTAGACAGAAGCATCAGAAAGACCGGTTAATTTTTAATCACTTTTGCAGGAAACCGTTCCTAATGGATCTCAGGAAAATCAATCAATGGATGAATTCAGCATCGCCCTGGCTTCCCATCTGCATGAGCTTCGTTCTCATGGCAGTCATTTTTTTTCAGACACTTGCATTGCACAATCGTGAAAAACAGCATGTCGCCACCCTGTTAAAGGAAAAAGGGGCGGCACTTATTACCTCTTTTGAGGCGGATGTCAGATCCGGAATGCCCGTTAGTTCCAAAGCACTGCTGTCTCTCATGGAAACAAACGTATCCCACCCGGATGTTTCCTATCTGCTTGTGAAAGATGGGTCCGGGACCATCATTGCCCACCGAGACCGGAACCTGACCGCTTTGCACTCTGACATACCGGCCACCGCCCCGGATTTGCCGGATTCCGGTATACCTGGGTGGCGAATTGTTGAAACAGAAAACCGCACCCGGTATTTCGAAGTCTTCAAAACCGCCCGGTTCCGATTACCGGACATCTCTGAAAAACCAGTCACACCGGACAAAGCCACCCGTTCAACAGATTCCTTCAACCTCAGTGACGGGGACCGGCCCGTCATTGTCCTGGGTATGGACATCGCCCCGTTTGAACAGGCCGCAGCCCAAGACCTGCACCACAACATCAGTATGATGGCCATCGTGTTTCTTACCGGAATAACCGGTGTCATCTCCCTGATCTGGTCCCGCAGGGCCGCCCGCTCACGGCGGATGCTGCAGGACACCCGGACCTTTGCCGCCGAAACCATTGCCAGTCTTCCCATGGGAGTCATCATTGTGGACAGGAACCGGCATGTCCGGTACATCAACGACACTGCGGGTGCGCTTCTGGATCTGCACCTTTCGGAAGCCTTCGACACCTTTGCGGAAGACACGCTTCCCCACAGCATCTGGCACCTCCATCAAACCGCGAAATCCCCTGGCAAAGGCGTTGAAACAGAGCTCCGTGTCGACTCTGAAAAAAAGGGTTCGATTCCTGTTTCCGTCATCGTGACCCGGATTTACGGCCGGGATAACGATTTTATCGGATTTCTGTTTATCCTGAAGGATCTGAGCCGGATCCGGGCCCTGGAATCGGAAATCCGGCGCAGGGAACATCAGGCCGCACTGGGAACCCTGGCATCGGGCATTGCCCATGAAGTGCGCAACCCTTTGAGTTCCATCAAAGGATATGCCGGTTTTTTCGGCAGTCTGTTTGAAGAACACAGTGAAAACAAACTGGCGGCCCGAATGATGGTCGATGAGATTGACCGGGTGGACCGCGTGATTTCTGAACTCCTTGAATTCGCCCGGCCGGCAGACCTGGAGTTGCGCCCCACGCAGCCGGAACCGTTGATCCGGCACTCACTGGGCATTGTCCGGCATGAAGCCCGGGCCGCCGGCATCCGAGTAACGGAAAAAATCGATACCCCGCTGCCGCAGGTCCTTCTGGACCCGGACCGGTTCACCCAGGTGCTGCTAAACCTGTATCTCAATGCCATGCAGGCCATGAAATACGGCGGAGACCTGACCGTGGATGTCCGGGTGGAGGACAAGAACATCGTGTTTACGGTGTCCGACACCGGAGAAGGCATTGCCGCCGATGACCAGTCGTCGGTGTTCAATCCCTATTTTACCACCAAGAAAAACGGCACCGGACTGGGTCTGGCCATTGCCCATAAAATCATTGAAAACCACAACGGCACCATCCGGCTAAACAGTGTCAAGGGAAAGGGAACCACGTTTTATCTGTCAATACCGCTTGAAAACCGGCAAAAGGAATGAACGACCATGAAAAGCAGAATTCTGATCGTTGATGATGATACCGCGCACCTGTCCATGCTTCGAACCGTTTTAAAAAGCCTGGGCCACGCCATCGATACCGCAACGGATGGGAAAGATGCCATCAGCGGGATCGAAGAAACCCCTTATGACCTGGTGCTCATGGATGTGAGAATGGCCAATGTGGGCGGGATGGAGGCCCTGGAAAAGATCAAGATCTACAACCCGGCCATCCCCATCATCATCATGACCGCCTATTCTTCGGTGGACAAGGCGGTGGAAGCCATGAAGCTGGGGGCTTATGACTATCTGACCAAACCCTTGAATTTTGATGACCTGAAACTCACCATTGAACGGGCCATGAGCCACCTGCAACTGACCCGGGAAAATGAGGATTTGAAAAAAAAGATATCGTCAAAAACCGGCTTTCCCTGCATCATCGGGTCCAGCCCGGCCATGAAAGCGGTAATGGAAACCGCCAGAATCGCGGCCCCAACCGATGCCACCATTTTGATCACCGGAGACAGCGGGACCGGAAAAGAGCTGTTTGCCAGAGCCATTCACGACCAGAGTCCCCGGAAAACAAACAAACTGGTCTCCATCAACTGCGCCGCGTTGAATGAAACCCTGCTGGAATCGGAACTGTTCGGCCATGAAAAAGGTGCGTTCACCGGTGCGGACAAAAAACGGGACGGCCTGTTTCTCCACGCGGACAAGGGCACTGTTTTCCTGGACGAAATCGGGGATATCCCGCCGTCCATGCAGGTGAAACTGCTGAGGACCATTCAGGAAAGAGAGATCCAGCGGGTCGGCAGTGACCGGCCCATCCGCATCGATGTCCGGATCATCGTGGCCACCAACAAGAACCTGGAACAGGAAGTGAAGAACGGGCGCTTCAGAGAAGACCTGTTTTACCGCCTGAACGTCATCCATATCAGAATCCCCTCTTTAAAGGAGCGAACCGATGACATCCCTTTGCTGGCCCAGCATTTCCTGAGCCGGTACGCACAAAAGAACCGGAAAGAGTTCAAGGGATTCACGCCGGTGGCCATGGATGCCCTGATCAAGCATCCATGGCCGGGCAATGTCAGGGAACTTGAAAATGCCGTTGAAAGAGCGGTGATCCTGTCCATGGGGCAGTATATTTCCGGAAAAGACCTGCCGGCGGCTGTGATGAAAAACTACAGACCGGATGACGGTTCCCCGGACAATGCGCCAGAACTGGGCGGCAAATCCCTGGATGAAGTTGAAGCCATGGCCCTGATACAGACGTTGAAACAGACCGGCGGAAACAAATCAGAGGCAGCCAGGCAGCTGAATATCACCCGAACCACGTTGAACAACAAAATCAAAAAATATGACCTGGACCTTGATCAGATCTTGTCCTCCCATCCTGATGGATAGACAGAATTTTCAAACCCATCTGCCGGTTCAATCACATGCAGCGTCATGGCCTGGTCCACCCCTTTCAGGTCTGCCGGAAAAGAGGTTTTTACCTGCAAATCCTTCCCTTGGGCGGTTTTATTCAGCACCGCATCCGAAATTAGAATCTGTCCTTTTCGGGCCTGCTCCTGGATCCGGCTGGTGATGTTTACCGGCGGCCCCACCACCCCGTATTTGGCCCGGGCATCGGATCCGATGTTGCCCACCACCACCTGTCCGGCATGGATGCCGATGCCCATGGCCAGGTCCGGCAGGTCCTGTCTTTCCAGCTCCCGGTTGACCTCCGGCATTCTGGCCTGCATCTCAAAGGCACAGGTGACGGCACGCAGAACTGTCTGTGATGTCGGTTCGTCCAGTGGATCAAAAAAGACCAGGATGGCATCGCCATAAAAATCCACGATAATGCCCTGGTGGTCCCGGATGATTTCGATCATATGGGAAAAATACCGGTTCAGAACCGCCACGATCACTTCGGGTCCAAGCGTCTCCGACAAACTGGTGAATCCCCGGATGTCCGACATGAGCATGACCGCCTCCCGCCTTACCCCTCCCAGCCGGCCGGCCTCCGGGTGCGCCATCAGTGTCCTGGCAAAATCCGGATCCACATACCGGCCGAAACTGTTGCGGATATGATCCCGCTCCTCCAGTCCCTTGACCATGGTATTGAAACTTTCCACCAGCTGTCCGACTTCATCACGGCTTTCCACAGGGATGGGAGATCCATAATCCCCTTCTGACACTGCCTGGGCTTTTTCTGACAACTGCTGGATCTGCCCCACCATCCGGCACATATGAAACCTAATCAATACCAGCACCAGGGCGGCCAGGACAAATACGCCCAGGGCAATGCCGTTTCGGTACGTCACGATGGGACCTAAAACTTTGCGGCCCTCGGCAAACATGATGATGGTCCAGGGCACGTGGTCCAGTTTGTAGAAACCCGCCACCAGATCCGGGGGGTGCCCTTCCAGGAAAACAGTGCCGAAGGGCTGGGATTTCATTTTTTCAAAAATCGTCTGCTCCAGCGGATCATCCGATCCCCCCAGGGTCCGCCGGTTCTTCATGGCCATGTTGGTATGAGCCATATAGGCGCCGCTCTCATCGACAATGCAGGCCATGTCACTCTGCCACCACCCCAGATCCAGTATATCCTTGAGCAGAAAGTCAAACTCCATCCGGATGACCAGATCTCCCAGCCTTTTTTCCGATGTCCCGAACAGGGAAATATGCATGGTCACTGTTCGGCCCTGCTCATCCGCATGATACCGGGGACCGGACACACTGGTAATTTGAGACCGGGAAAACCGCATGCCGGGGTGTTTGTCCATGTTCATCCGGTCCATGGGTCCCATGCCGGGCATTTTCCCGGTCGGGGAGACCGGACCCGGCTCAGGCGGTTCAACCGGTTCATAGACCGCGGACACCACCCCGTCCATGACTTTGAGAAAATCCACCACTTGTTCCGGGGATACCACCGCCGCATTCCGGCCCGACACTTGAAACATGACATTGAGCAGATCCACCGGCTTGAGCAGGCGCATCTCGATATAATGGGCGGCCCGCTGAAGCTTGACCACGGCGGATTCCCGCCACTGGTCCAGCATGATGTTCCTGGCATACCAGAACCCGGCGACGCCCCCCAGAAGCACCATCACCACCACCGGGAGCAGCAAAGAGACCAGAAGCCGTGTCTGTAACCGTTTGAATTGAAACCGGGGCAGTTTCATTTGCATGGCCTTTTCTCTCAGGTTCTCTGGTTGGCCAGAACGATGCCGGTCAGGATCATCACCGAACTGACGACATGCACCAGACCGATATTTTCCCCCAGAAACAGGTATGCCAGCAACCCGCTGAACAGCGGCAGGGTATAATAGATCATCCCGGCCCTGGACGGTCCCAGCAGGAGGATGGCCCGGTTCCAGAGCAAAAACGCACACAGGGAAGCAAAAACCCCCACATACAGGATTGCCGGCAACGTGGCCTGATTCAGAAACAGACCGGGCGTCCGGGTCTGTTCCCAGATGAAAAACGGCAGCAGAAACATCAGTCCCAGGGAGAACAGGGTGAACTGGAACGTGTAAAGACGGATCCCGTCTGGTTTGAGCTTGAGCAGAATGCTGAAGACCGCAAAAAGCACCGCCGATGCCAGCATCCACAGGTCCCCTGCCACAAACCGGATGGCCAGAACCCTGTCCAATTCACCCCGGGTGATCAGACAGACCACCCCAGCCAGGACCACAAGGATCCCCGCGGTCCGCTTGATAGTCAGCACCTCTTTGAACAGCATCCTGGAAATCAGCACCACAAACACCGGAAAAGTGATGGCGATCAAAGACAGGTTCATGGCGGTGGTGGTATGTCCGGCAATGTAGATGAACGTGTTGAAACAGGTCACCCCGATGAAAGCGGTCATCCCCATGTACAGCATATGCCGCCGGATCAGGGGCCACTCCCTAAACACGCTCAGGACCGCAAAAGGGGCAAACACCAGCACGGCTGTGAGCCACCGGTAAAATGCCAGGCTTACCGGCGGAATCAGGTCATTCAATCCCCTGGCCACAATGAAGTTCCCCGACCACAGGGCCGTGGCGCCCAGGGCAAATCCATAACCGGCCAGCAGCGGACCATATTTTTCCGACATCCGGTATTCCTTATCACGCAAGGCGGTATTGGGTTTCAGATCTGTAAACCATAGCACCATTTCCCTGCGGGATCCAATGAAAAAATCCATTCATTTCATCCCTGGGGATGTAATTTGTTTGACACAAATGACGTCTGGGTCTATCTTAGCATTTCAGTTCAAAGGCAACTTTCAAAATCAAGGACGACCCGCATATGCACCGGTCCACCGCCCGAATCGTTCTCATGGATACCCGCATGGCAGGGCCGTTGTTCATGCTGTCCGCAGCCCTGCTGTTCACGCTCATGTCCACCATTGTCAAACTGATGCCCGATCATTACACGGTCTGGCATTTAGGATTCATCCGGTGTTTCGGCGGGATGATCCTGTTGACCACGGTATTCAGCCGCAGAAAAAACCCGTTCAAAGGGCATAATATCCCGTTGCTTATTCTCAGGGGCTGCACCGGCTCCCTGGCATTCTTCTTTGTGGTATCGGCCCTGCGCCTGCTGCCCATGTCCACGGCCGTGGTGCTGTTTTATTCATACCCTGCGTTTGCGGCCCTGTTTGGGGTCCTGATCTACAAAGAACAGGTGAACCGGTTTCAGATCGCGTGCATCGGGGTCCTGCTGGCCGGGGTGGCCATCCTGTTCGACTTCCGGCTGTCCGCCAGTACCCTGGGCCAGGCCATGGCGATCATGGGGGCGGTGCTGTCCGGGTTCACGGTGACGGTCATTCGGTCGCTTCGGGAACACAACGGGCCGGTGATCATCTATTTTTATTTCTGCACCATGGGCACCCTGGCCACCCTGCCCTTCTGCCTCACCCATCCGATACTGCCCCAAACTGCAGTGGAGTGGACCATGATCTTTGGTATCATTGCAACATCCGTGGCAGCCCAGCTGCTCATGAACCAGGGATTTTTCTTCTGCAAAGGGTTTGAAGGGGCGGCCTATATGTCCAGTGAAACCCTGTTCGCCGCCATGGTAGGCATCGTGTTTCTCATGGAACCGGTTTCCTGGCATCTGTTTGCCGGAGCCCTGCTCATTGTGGGCGCGGGCCTGGCCATGCACCGGCTGGGCCGGATCAACCCCAGACAACAAGGACCTGTCACATGACTTTATTTAATCCCAAAACCGCCACTTTTGACCACCTGGATGACGCATCCCGGCAGATCATGAAAAAAACCATTGCCTATTTTGAGGCCCGGGGTAAAAAACAACTGAAGCAGGATTTTCACCAGCGGGTCTGGTACCAGGATTTTCTGGATTTTCTCAAGGAGAACCAGGTGTTTGCCACCCTGCTCACCCCCCAAAAATATGCCGGAGACAATTCAAACGCCCGGTGGGATACCCGTAGAATCTGTGACTTCAATGAAATACTGGGCTTTTACAACCTGTCCCACTGGTATGCCTGGCAGGTGTCCATTTTAGGATTAGGCCCCATCTGGATGGGTGACAACGAAAATTTGAAGAAAAAAACCGCACAGCTTTTAAAAGAAGGGCATATATTTGCATTCGGCCTGTCGGAAAAAGCCCACGGCGCCGACCTGTATGCTTCGGACATGGCCCTGACCCCTTTAGGGGACGGGCACTATGTAGCGGACGGCGGCAAATATTACATCGGCAATGCCAACCAGGCCGGGATCGTGTCCACGTTCGGCAAAAATTCGGAAACCGGTGATTATGTGTTTTTTTCGGCCGACCCCGCCCATGACAATTATGACCTGGTCCAGAACGTGGTGGACTGGGAAGGGTATGTGGCGGAATACGCCCTGAGCGGCTATCCCGTAACCGATGCCGACATCATGTCCACGGGCCGGGCCGCCTGGGACAGCGCCCTGAACACCATCAACGTGGGCAAGTTCAACCTGGGATGGGCATCCATCGGCATCTGCACCCATGCGTTTTACGAAGGCCTGAACCATGCGGCCCACCGGAACCTGTACGGCAGAATGGTCACCGATTTTCCCCATATTCAACGGCTGCTGGTGGATGCCTACACCCGCCTGGCCGCCATGCGACTGTTTTCCCGCAGAGCGGCCGATTATTTTAGAAGCGCCTCCCCCCAAGACCGCCGGTACCTGCTGTACAATCCCATGGTAAAAATGAAGGTGACCTGTGAAGGAGAAAACGTCATCAATTTGATCTGGGATGTGATCGCAGCCAAAGGGTTTGAAAAAGACACCTATTTTGAAATGGCGGCCACAGACATTCGCTCTCTGCCAAAACTGGAAGGCACCGTGCATGTCAACATGGCGTTGATCATCAAGTTCATGGCCAACTATTTTTTCAACCCCGGCACATTTTCTGACATCCCCCGGCGGGATGATCCGGCCTGTGACACCTTTCTGTTCAACCAGGGCGAAACAAAAGGGTTGGGCAGAATCCAGTTCCATGATTATCGCCTGGCCTATGACAGTGTGGATCTGCCCAATGTCAATCTCTTCAGGGAACAGATCGACCAGCTGTCCCGAATGCTCATGAGCGCCCCACCGGACAAAGCCCAGGCCAAAAATATGGACTTTCTGCTGTACCTGGGGGAACTGTTCACCCTGGTGGCCTATGGCCAGCTTATCATAGAAACCTGCCACATGGACAAGCTGGACCCGGACCTGCTGGAACAGATCTTTGATGTGATGATCCGGGATTTCAGTGAATTTGCCCTCAAGCTGTATACCAAACCCGCCACCAACCCGGCCCAGATGGAATTCTGCACCGCCATGATCAAAAAACCGGTCACTGACACCGACCGGTTCAACCGGATCTGGGAAACCCACGTCATGGCCCTGAAAGACACTTATGAGATGGCCCCGTGATGGGATATTGCCCCGGTTCCACCGATGACAGCCGGCCCAGACCGAATTGAGCAGGGTGGTGATATCAAATAACGGCCTTTTGGTCCCCTGGCGGACGGCATCTGCAAAAGGCGGCATGTTGGCGCATTCCAGAACGATGGCTCCACAAGGGAATGCGCGGTGATCAGGTCAGGCTGGAAGCATCTTTGAAATTCCATGTGGTCACAGTCAGAACCCATATCATAAATGGAATGAGCCGGCTGGTTCCGGACAAAAAAGAGTTTTTTGAGTCCGATCCATATCAACTATACCCCGGTTGAACTCATTGAACAGGTTTCGCTTCCGGCAGGGCTTGCACATTTAACGCATAATGATTACACTTGACCCCAATGAAAACAAAACGCTATTACCGGGGTAAACGCCCCCGGCGCAAACCCACCAGCATACCGTCCATGAAGCCCGATGCAGACAAGGGGCTGAAACGTATTTTCGAAAAGATCGGTGTGCCTGAAGACAAACCCTTTTTACCGGACCCGTTTCAGCTTGAAGCCATTGCCGCCATTCAGGAAACCGACTGTTTGGTGACGGCACCCACCGGCGCCGGAAAAACCTGGATCGCCGAGGAAGCCACCCGGACCTGCCTTCAAAAAAACGGGCGGATCTGGTACGCCACACCCCTCAAGGCGTTGACCAATTCCATCCATGCCCGTTTTTCCCAGCTGTTCGGCAGGGAACACGTGGGGATTCTCACCGGCGATATCAAGGAAAATGCCGATGCCGAGGTGATCATCGGCACCACGGAAATCCTGCGAAATCAGCTCTATGATGCCATGTACACCGGAGAAAATCTGAATTGCGACCTGATCATTCTGGACGAGGCCCACTTTCTGGGAGATGCGGAACGCGGGGTGGTGTGGGAAGAGATCATGATCTATCTGCCGGTGCGCATTCCTCTGCTTTTGCTTTCCGCAACGATCGGGAATCCGGATCAGATTGCCGGGTGGCTGACTACCATCCGGGGCCGCACCTGTCGCATCGTGGAGAACAAACACCGCCCGGTGCCGCTGCAACCCATATTTCTTCATCCCTCCGGCACCCTGTATCCGCTGCTGAAAAAAACCAAGGGTGCTGGTGACGGCGCCAAGCTTCATGACAAGGTGTTCAAATTTGCCAGCACCAAGAAAGCCCCGGTTCTGGCCCCGCCGGGGCGTCTGCCTGATTTCGGGGAGATCCTGAAGCTCATGGACCGGTACGATCTGCTGCCGGCCATTTTCTTTTTAAAATCCCGGGCCGAATGTGACAACGCCCTGAAATTGTGCAACGCCGATCTGCTGAACAAAACACCGCAAAAAAAAGCAGCCCTGAAAGCGGCAGTGGCACAGCTGGTGGCGGACAATCCTCATCTGAGCAGCCATCCCCACCGCCGGGACCTGGAAGAAAAAGGGTGCGGGGCCCATCACAGCGGCCATCTGCCGGCCTGGAAAGTGGTGGTGGAGACCTTGATGGCAAAGGGGCTGCTCAATGCCATGTTCGCCACCTCCACGGTGGCGGCCGGTGTGAATTTCCCGGCCCGGTCCGTGGTGATCCTCAATTCCGACCGGTTCAACGGGGTGGATTTCCAGACATTGAGCCCCAGCGAGTTCCAGCAGATGGCCGGCCGGGCCGGTCGGAGAGGTATGGACAATATCGGATTTGCCCTGATGCTGCCCGGCAAATTCATGGATCTCAAACATGTGGCCGAACTGGTGAACGCCCCGGCCCTGGACGTGGACAGCCAGATCAAGATCGATTTTTCCATGGTGCTGAACCTGTTGCTTTCCCATACGCCGGAACAGGTGAGGACCCTGCTGGACAATTCCTTTGCCTCTTACCTGATCGCTGCCGGCGAAAAACGGTCCAAAGCCGCCAGAAAGCGGTTCGGCCAGGACCTGGCCCTGTTGTGGAACGATTTTCTGGCCCACATGGAATTTCTGGTGGATGAGAGGTTCCTCAACCGGGATGGCCGCCTGACCGAAGACGGGCTGTGGGCTTCCAAACTGCGCATCGACGTGCCCCTGCTGGTGGCACAGGCCATCCGGCTCAATCTGCTGCCGGACCAGGATCCGGCCCTGCTGGCTGCCATCATGGCTTCTTTTGTGAACGAAAAAGAATTCAAGGATGACCTGTTGTTTGAAGGCGCCCTGCCCAAACGGCTGAAAAACAGTTTTCTGGGTATCCGTAAAGAACTGAAGCCCTTTGCCCTGAAACTGTTGTCCAGCGGGTTTTCCGCACCCAATCTCTTTGTCCAGCCCGCATTTCTCATGTATGGCTGGGCACATGACACCCCCTGGGAGGAACTGATGACCGGATCTGATTACGCAGAAGGGGATTTTGCGCGGCTGATTCTGCGCACCGCTGAAAACCTGCGCCAGATCGCCAAAATTGAAGAAAGCTTTCCCAATGTGGCCCAAACGGCGGCCCAGGCCGTGGACCTGATTCTCAAGGAACCGGTGATCACCCAGTACCATTAAACTTCCGTCAAGGAGGCTGTATGACCGAAGATACCAAAAAAGTGATCTATTCAATGATCAATGTGAGCAAGTTCCATGGCAAGCGCCAGGTGCTCAAGGATATTTCCCTGTCCTATTTCTACGGGGCCAAGATCGGGGTCTTGGGCCTCAACGGCTCGGGCAAAAGCTCACTGCTCAGGATCATGGCCGGCAAAGACACGGAATTCACCGGTGAAACCATATTATCCAAAGGATATACCGTCGGATTTCTGGAGCAGGAACCATTGGTGGATTCCGTCAAAACCGTCCGGGAAGTGGTGGAGGAGGGAGTTCAGGAAATCGTGGACCTTGTGGCGGAATATGAAAAAATTTCCGAACAGTTTGCCGGGCCCATGTCCGAAGAGGAGATGGACCGGCTTATCGAACGTCAGGGAAAGGTTCAGGAACAGCTGGATCACCTGGATGCATGGGACCTGGACGCCCGGTTGAAAATGGCCATGGATGCCTTGCGGTGTCCGCCCGAAGACACCCCGGTCAACGTCATTTCCGGCGGAGAGAAACGCCGGGTGGCCCTGTGCCGGCTGCTGCTGTCCAAACCGGACATCCTTCTGCTGGATGAGCCCACCAACCATCTGGACGCGGAATCCGTCGCATGGCTGGAAGAACACCTGAAACGGTACGAAGGCACGATCATCGCGGTCACCCATGACCGGTATTTCCTGGACAACGTGGCCGGCTGGATCCTGGAGCTGGACAGAGGTGAAGGCATTCCCTGGAAAGGCAACTACTCCTCGTGGCTGGACCAGAAGCAGAAACGGCTGGCCATCGAGCAGAAAGGCGAAAGCAAGCGCCAGAAAACCCTGGAACGGGAACTGGAATGGATCAACATGTCCCCCAAGGGTCGGCGCACCAAATCCAAGGCCCGGATCAAAGCCTATGAAGACCTGCTCAAAAAAGATGCCGGCGAACAGGAAAAAGAGATGGAAATCTTCATTCCCCCCGGCCCCCGGCTGGGAGACAAGGTGATTGTGGCGGACCATGTCACCAAAACGTTTGAAGACAAGCTGCTGATGGAAGACATGAATTTTGTCATCCCGCCGGGTGGCATCATCGGGGTGGTCGGTCCCAATGGTGCGGGCAAAACCACCTTGTTCAACATGATCACCGGCAAAGAAACACCGGATGCCGGAAAGATCGAGCTGGGCCAGACCGTGAAGCTGGCGTATGTGGATCAGGAACGGGCGTCTCTGGATCCCGACAAAACCATTTATGAGGTGATCTCGGGCGGCAGTGACACGTTGCTTCTGGGAGGTCGGGAAATCAACGCCCGGGCATATGTAGGCAAATTCAACTTTTCCGGCACCGACCAGCAGAAAAAAGTGGCGGACCTGTCCGGCGGCGAGCGCAACCGGGTGCACATGGCCTGCATGCTCCAGCAGGAAGCCAATGTCCTGCTTCTGGACGAACCCACCAACGATCTGGATATCAACACCATGCGGGCTCTGGAAGAGGCATTGGAAAACTTTGCGGGCTGCGCCGTGATCATCAGCCACGACCGGTGGTTTCTGGACCGCATCGCCACCCATATCCTGGCTTTTGAAGGAGACAGTCAGACAGTGATGTTTGACGGGGCCTATTCCGATTATGAAAAAGACCGCAAGAAACGGCTGGGTATCAAGGCGGACGCACCCACCCGCATTAAATACCGTCAGCTGACCCGATAGGGCATTTGCCGGATGTCCTTGAAACGACCCGGACAAGCGGTCCATCCGCTGCTCATGATCCACAGCGCCGTGCTGCTGTTCGGTCTGTCCGGGCTGTTCGGCAAATTCATCGATGCCAGCCCTCTGTATATCGTACTGGGCAGGACCCTGTTCGCGGCCATGGCTTTGGGCATTTACGCCCGGCTGATTTCCGGTACCCGGCTGTCTGAAATCCGGGGCCAGGGAATGGGCCTGTTCTTCCTCCAGGGCGCGCTGCTCGCGGTCCATTGGTATTTTTTCTTTCTGTCGATCCAGATCTCCAGCGTGGCCGTAGGACTGGTGACCTTTTCCACTTTTCCTTTATTCGTCACGTTCATGGAGCCGCTGGTGTTCAAAGAACCCCTGGACCGACGGGATATTCTGACGGCCCTGGTGGTATTCTCAGGCATCTGCCTGGTCATCCCGGAGCCCGACCTGTCCAACCAGACCACGTTGGGAGGATTTTATGGCATTCTGTCCGGCTTGACCTTCGCCATCCTGGCTCTGGTGAACCGAAGAAACGTGCGCATGTCAGATCCGGTGGCCGTGGCGTTTTATCAAAACCTGTTTGCGGCGCTCTGCCTGGTGATTCCGGTCATACTGATCCGGCCCAGGGCATTGGCGACAACCGATCTTCCGGCCCTGATCTTTTTGGGGGTGGTGTGCACGGCCCTGTCCCACACCCTGTTCATCAGCTCTCTCAAACGGATCCGGGCGCAGACCGCATCGGTGATCACCGGACTGGAACCGGTCTACGGCATCATACTGGCTTTTTTTCTTTTAAAAGAGATCCCTGCCCTTTCCACCCTGGTGGGAGGCGGGATCATCATCGGCGCATCCATTGCAGCCGGGTATCTGGCATCACCGAAAAGACAATCCTCCGGAAATCACAAAAAAGGCCCAAAATGAAAAAACTGGAACAAGGTACATTTCTGATCATGCTGGTCCTGGTGACCGCCCTGTTTTTCTATCTGCTCAAACCATTTTTCGGGGCCGTGTTCTGGGCCTGTGTCATCGGACTGGTGTTTGCGCCACTTCAGCAGTGGTTTTTGAAATTATGGAACAACCGGTCCATATTGGCGACCTTGTCCACCCTGGTGGTGGTCATCACCATCGGTGTTATCCCGACCCTGTTTCTGACAATCTCATTTTTCAAGGAAGGGGCGGCCCTGTATCAGCAACTGCAAAGCGGTGACATCAATATCGGTCAGTACATCGAACAGATCCGCCAGGCATTTCCGGCCACCCAGAGCCTGATGGACCGGTTCAACCTGGACCTGGCCACCTTCAAGTCCCAACTGTCCAGTGCCGCGGTTACCGTCAGTCAGTTCATCGCTCAGAATGCCGTGCAGTTCGGCCAGAATGCGGCCCAATGGTTTGTCAGTCTCGGGCTGATGCTGTATCTGGCCTTTTTCATGCTCAGAGACGGGCCCGGACTGGTAGACCTGCTGGTCCGGGCACTGCCCCTGGGGGATGAACGGGAGCAGTTGCTGTTTTCCAAATTTGCCGAAGTCACCCGGGCCACAGTCAAGGGCAACCTTTTGGTGGCCGCCGTTCAAGGCAGCCTGGGAGGGGTTATCTTCTGGATACTGGGGATTCCTGCGCCTCTGATGTGGGGGGTGGTCATGACCCTGCTGTCATTGATTCCCATGGTGGGGGCCGGACTGGTGTGGGCACCGGTGGCCGTATATCTGTTTGCCACGGGCAGCTGGATACAGGGTCTGGTTCTCACGGGGTTCGGGGCCGGGGTGGTCGGTCTGGTGGACAATTTTCTGCGGCCCGTCCTGGTGGGCAGGGATACCAAACTGCCGGATTACCTGGTGCTTCTGTCCACCCTGGGCGGATTTGCCCTGTTCGGTATTAACGGATTTGTCATCGGTCCTTTACTGGCCTCATTGTTCGTGGCATTCTGGCAGATCTTCATCCGGGATTTCAATACACCCGAAGAAACTGATTAACCTGCATTCAAGCCGCTGACAGTGTCATCTGACATACACCAGGCCCGGCAGCCAGGTGGCGATGGAGGGCCACATGGCCACGATAAACAGCCCCAGCAACTGCAGCAGCACAAACGGAATGATGCCCCGGTAAATATGCCCGGTTTTGATCTGGGGCGGAGTCACCGCCTTGAGATAAAACAGCGAAAATCCAAACGGCGGGGTCATAAAAGAGGTTTGCAGGTTAATGGCCAAGAGCACGCAGATCCAAAGGGGATCAAAAGCGAAATCATCCACCAGGATCGGCACCAGCACCGGCACATGGATGAAAATGATCTCAATAAAATCCAGCACGAATCCGATCAGAAAAATCACCCCCATGACAATGAGCAGTACGACCCATTTGTTATGATCATGGGCGATATTCATGAGAAAACCGCGGATCAGTTCATCTCCGTTCAATTCCCGGAAAGTCAGGCCAAAAGCATTGGCCCCCACAAGAATGATGAACACCATGCTGGTGAGACGGGTGGTGGTACGGGATACTTCCCTGAGGATTTGGAGACTGAAACGCCGGTTCAGGGCCGCCAGGCCCACCGCCCCCACACACCCCACGGACGCGGCTTCCGTGGGAGAGGCAATGCCGGCGAAAATAGACCCCAAAACCGCTGTGATCAGCACCAGAGGCGGTACCAAGGCCCGCATGGTTTTTTTCCACAACTGTGTGGCATTGGGCACCTGGCCATCCGCCAGGGTGATGACCGGAGCCATGTCCGGTTTGATCAGGGCCGCTGTAAAAATATAGACCATGTACAAGAGCACCAGCAGCAATCCGGGCAACAGTGCCGCCATGAACAGGTCCCCCACAGGAATCTGGACAATGGTGGCCAGCAGCACCAGTACAATGGAGGGCGGAATGATCTGCCCCAGGGTGCCGGAGGCCGCCACCGTGCCGGTGGACAGCTCGGGCCGGTACCCGTGCCGAAGCATGGTGGGCACCGCCAGCAGTCCCATGGTCACCACCGTGGCACCCACAATGCCGGTGGATGCTCCGAGCAACGCCCCCACCACCACGGCACTGATGGCCAGGCCGCCCCGGATGCGGTGGAATACCAGCCCCATGGTCTCCAGCAGTTCCTCGGCCAGTCCGGATTTTTCCAGGGTCACCCCCATGAATACGAACAAAGGCACCGCAATCAACACCACATTATTGATCGCCCCCCAGATTCGCATGGGCAAAAGTTCGAAAAACCCCCACCCCCCCCCGATCCAGCCAAAGCACATGGCCGTGCCGATCAGGGTGAACGTCACGGGAAACCCTGCCATCAACAGGAGCGTAAGCGCCAGGAACATCCATCCGCCCAGGTATTCAGATCCCATTACCGGGCACCCTTGTCACCGTCATCAGAAGGCGGGGTCAGCAGTATAGCCAGGTTCCGGATAAACATGGATACGCCCTGAAACAAAAGCAGCACAAACCCTAAAGGGACACAGGACTTGATTATAAAGCGGAACGGAATGCCCCCGGGATCCGGGCTGCCTTCCATAAAGGCAAAGGCCTCCCAGGCAAACCCGAAAGAGGTGTAAATAATGAGCAATGCTCCGGGAAACAACAGAAAAATGCATCCCAGAACATTGATCCACGCCTGACCCCGGGGGGGTAGTCGCTGATACACCACATCCACCCGAACGTGCTGGTCGTACAGCAGGGTATAACCGGCCCCCATCAGGAAAATAAACCCGAACAGATGCCATTCCAGCTCCTGGGTGAACACAAAACTGGTATTGATGGCATACCGCATGACCACATCGATGAAAACAACCGCCACCAGAAAAACCACGACCCAGGAAACCAGTCGTCCCACCCACTCGTTACAGGCATCGATCCTGGTGGCGACGGTATCAAAAAAAGGCCCGATTCCCATATCTGGTTACCCTTTTAATGGGTATCGGTCGGCAAGTATCTCATAATACGGTTTTTCGGAAATTTCTCCCCAGGGGCCGATCACTTTCTGGAATTTTTCAAAGCTGTCATTGACTTTTTTTGCCATGGGGTCGGAAGCGGCAATTTCAGCGATGGCCTCCTTTGAATAGGATTTCAGCTCATTCAGAACCGTGTCCGGCAACCGGACCACATCCACTTTATGCACGTTGATCAGCTCATCCAGAGCCTGACCGTTTCCAGCATTGAACCCCTGGGTGGTCCAGTTGCTGGCCTGGGCACAGGCGGCATCCAGAATGGCCTGGAAATCCATTGGCAGCTCTTCATAGGCTTTTTTGTTGAATACGAATTCCACAAACGGGCCGGTTTCGTGCCAGCCCGGGTAGTAATAATACTTGGCGACTTTGTAGAATCCCATGAGCTTGTCATGAAGCGGGCCGATCCATTCGGTGGCATCGATGACGCCCCGTTCCAGGTTCGTGAAAATTTCACTGGCCGGACAGAGAATCACCGTGGCCCCCATTTTGGCCATCACCTTGCCTCCCAGTCCGGGAATCCGCATTTTCAGACCCTTGAAATCCTCTGCCGTCTCAATCTTTTTGTTGAACCATCCGGCCATCTGGGGGCCGGTACTGCCTCCCGGACGGGGAATGACCCCGAAGGGCGCATAGGTTTCCTCCCACAGCTGAAGCCCGCCGCCGAATTCATACCAGGCAGCCATGCCGGCCGCATTGAGGCCGAAAGGAACAGCCGCAAACCACTGGGCCGCCGGGGCCTTCCCGGCCTGATAATAACCGACACCGGATCCTGCCTGAACCGTCGTTCCTTTCTGCACGGCATCAAATGTCTGCAACGGGGGCACCAGTTCTCCGCCGGCATACACTTTGATCTGAAACTGACCGTCGCTCATGATTTCCACCTTTTTCGCCAGAAGCTCTGCCGCATCCTGAAGATACGGCAGTTTCGGTGGCCAGGTCGTCACCATTTTCCATCGGATCTGTTTTTTGGCATGTACGGCCGGTGCATGAATCATACTACCCGCAGCCACTGCAGCAACACTGCCGATTGCGGCTTTTTGCAAGAACTGTCTTCGTTTCATGGTGCCTCCTTTGATTGGGTGTTAAAGAACAACCTTTGATGCGACAATACAGTTATGGTGTAGCTGTTTGAGTCCAGATATAGCCAGCCATTTATGCCAAGTCAAGCCTATTATTTGACAGCACCATTTAAATGGTTTACATTTTTCCAATAATTCTTATCTTACTGTTTTAGTATAAGTACAAAAATTCAACGTCACTGACACAAACTAATTTTTATTTTTTTACAAAATCCTTGAATTTTGTGTGTATGTAAAAAACCAGTTTATTAAATATCGCGATCAGGAGATTTAAAAATGAAAAGAAATTTTCTTACAATTATTGGTATTGCCGTGCTTGTAACTCTTTTTTCCTGTGCCACCATGCAAACCCAACAGGAACAGGGCACCGCTGTCGGTGCAG
The DNA here is from genome assembly GCA_040883135.1 of Desulfotignum sp. Classification (GTDB taxonomy): domain Bacteria; phylum Desulfobacterota; class Desulfobacteria; order Desulfobacterales; family Desulfobacteraceae; genus Desulfotignum. The sequence goes on from JBFLKI010000330.1 coordinate 52,660, forward strand.
GAGTTGGCGCCGGCGTCGGGGCTCTGCTTGGGCAGGTGATCGGCGGAGACACGGAAGCCACACTGATCGGTGCCGGGATCGGCGCGGCACTGGGTGGCCTGGCAGGTAACCAGATCGGGCGCTACATGGACAATCAGGAGAAGGATCTGCGAAATGCCATTGCATACACAGAATCAGCCAGTATCTCCAGAGACCAGGATGTCTTGCGGGCCACGTTTAAAGGGGAAACTTTTTTTGAATATGACAAAAGCACATTACTGCCCGGTGCCTATGCAGAGTTGCAGCGGATCTCCGATGTTCTGAACAAATATCCCCAGACCATCATTGAAGTGGGCGGGCATACCGACACCCGGGGTTCGGAAGAATATAACCTGCGCCTGTCCGAGCAAAGGGCCCAAGC
>JBFLKI010000061.1:0-3020 GCA_040883135.1 Desulfotignum sp.
CGGCCCATTGACCCGGGCATGGCATGACAAGAACCAGATGATTTGGAGAAAGCAACAATGAACACCCTGTTTTTCACGCTTCACGATTTCATGGTACACACCAAGGGGGTCACCTATCTGATCATGGGCGGCATTCTGGTGGCCCTGCCGATTTTCTGGTGGTTCCTGACGGAACGGGATGATGAGAATTGAATTAAGATGACAACACGAATGGAGATATATACCGATGCATGAGTTTTTGACGGGCATATTTTTCTGGATCGCGGTCGGTGTGTGTATTGTCGGCATGGCGGTGCGATTTGTGCGCTATTTTCTGGGCCTGAACTGGCAGCTGGACCGGGTGGCCTACCGGGCCCATACCGCAGCCGGCATCAAAGGGGCGGTCCGGTCCATCTATAAATGGCTGATTCCTTACGGCACCCATGGCTGGCGAACCCAGCCGGTGATGACGGCCGCGTTTTTCGGATTTCATGTCAGTGCGGTGGTGGTACCCCTTTTCCTGGCCGCGCACAACCTGTTTCTGGAAAGCCAAGTCGGCTTTTCCCTGATCACTCTGGGACCGGCCCTGGCGGATTTTCTGTCCTGGCTGGCCGTGGGATGCGGGATGTTTCTGATCCTGCGGCGGATGGTTTTGCCCGAGGTGCGGATCCTGACCACCTGGAACGATTATTTTATCTGGTTCATTGCCCTGGCACCGTTTGTCACGGGGCTTATTGCAAGATACCAGGCGGGACAGTATGAATTCTGGCTGAACCTGCACATCTTCTGCGGCGAACTGCTGTTGATCGCCATCCCGTTCACCAAAATGTCCCACGTGTTTCTGTTCTTTGCATCCCGGGCCCAGCTGGGAATGGATTTCGGCATCAAGCGGGGGGGGATGAAAGGCACCAAAATGGCCTGGTAACACAACAAGAAGACTGGCAACCCATGTGAAGGAGAATAGAATTCATGCCGGAAGGAACATACTGTAATAAAAAACCGATCAATACACCCGAGGAAGTGAATTTTCTGCTGTCCGACTCCAGTGGTGCAAAATATTACCAAGAGATGAAAGAACTGGATGTGGACAGTGAACTGCTGGCATCCACGATTCAGAAAACCATGAAATCGCGGTTGAGAACCTGGCTGGAGATCTGTGCCCACTGCGGCATGTGCGCGGACAGCTGTTTTCTGTACCAGGTCAACGGCAAAGATCCAAAGCAGGTCCCGGCCTACAAGATCCAGTCCACTTTGGGAGAAATCGTCAAGCGCAACGGGAAAGTGACCAACGAATTCATGCGCCATGCCATGGAAGTCGCCTGGGCCCAGTGCACCTGCTGCAACCGCTGCGGCATGTACTGCCCCCACGGCATCGATACCGGCATCATGTTCGGGTATCTGCGGGGCCTGTTATACCAGCAGGGGTTCGTTCCCTGGGAGCTGAAAATCGGTGCAGGCATGCACAGGGCATATCGGGCCCAGATGGATGTCACGGATGCGGATTTCGTGGAAACCTTCGAGTGGATGGTGGAAGAGTACGAAGATGATTATCCCGGGCTGACCGTGCCGGTGGATGTCGAGAACGCGGATATCTTCTATACGGTCAACGCACGGGAAGTCAAGCACTACCCGGAAGATCTTGCCGAGGCGGCCGTGCTGTTTCATGCGGCCGGAGAAAACTGGACCATTGCATCCAAAGGCTGGGAACAGACCAGCCTGGCCATGTTCGCCGGCGACTGGGCCGCCTGCAAGATGCAGGTGGAATCGGTCTATGATGCCATGGAACGGCTCAAGCCGAAACGGATGGTGGGAACGGAGTGCGGCCATGCCCACCGGGCCACCGTGATCGAGGGACCTTACTGGGCCGGGCGTCCGGACGGCCGGCCTCCGGTGGAATCGATCCATTACGTGGAATGGCTGGCCGAGGCCCTGGAATCCGGCAAACTGAAAATCGACCCGGAAAAACGGATCAAAGAACCGGTCACGCTTCAGGATTCCTGCAACTATATACGGAACCATGGATTGAAAAAAGCAACCCGGACCATCATGCAGCATATCGTGGCCCCCGGGTATTTTATCGAAATGTCTCCCAACAAGGAACACAACTACTGTTGCGGCGGGGGCGGGGGGTTCAACGGCATCGGTGTTTTCCGAAAACAGCGCAACCGGGCCCTTCTGACAAAACGCGACCAGATTCTGGCCACCGGCGCCAAACTGGTGATCGCCCCCTGTCACAACTGCTGGGATGCCATCCGGGACCTGGAAGAGGAATATGAGATCGGCATCCGGTGGTCTTTTTTAAAGCCATTGATTATCAAGATGCTGATCGTGCCGGATCATATGAAACCCGAAGAGTAAAACGCCAAAAAAAGGGGGGTGACTCATGTTCAAGAAAATTCTGTTTGCCACATCGGCGACACGGGCCAGTGATCACGCGGCCCGGGTGGCATTCAACATCGCCCGGGCATACAAGGCCCGTCTGGACATATTTCATGTGCTCGGGGTCCCTTCCCGGGGATACAGTCAAGTGGTGGTGGATATCAAGACCCAGGAACGGGTGGATGTGGATGATGATTACATGGCCTGGGTCCGGGAGGAGATCACCACCTATTACGCCGACTTTTTGAAAGACGGTCTGGTCTATGACATCCATGTGGCGGTGGGCCTTCCTGCCAGGGAAATTCTTCGCCGGGCCAGAGAGACTGAACCGGATCTGATCCTTTTAGGCGGCAGTACGGAAGCGGAACATGACGGCGTTTATAAGAAAACCGTTGCCGGCACCACACTGCAGAAAGTGGCCCGGTCCGCCAAGTGTCCGGTCATGGTGGTGACACGGCCGGCGGCATCTTTCTGGGGCGGGTTGTCCAACATCACGTTTGGCACTGATTTTTCAAAAGCCTCTGACAAGGCGTTTGATTTTGCATTGAAAACAGCCCAGGCCCTGGACTGTGAACTGAATGTGTTTCATGCCCTTGCCGTGGGCAGCCTGTCGTCCGACAGATTGCTGTCCCAGGATGAAATCGAACAGAAAATCCGGGAAA
>JBFLKI010000062.1:0-18777 GCA_040883135.1 Desulfotignum sp.
GCGCCGCAAACAACGGTTTTTCAACCGGGGCGGGCACCAGCCGGTCCTGAGAAGGCGGCTGAACGGTTCCGGTCATTTCCTGGCATCGGCTTTCTGCGGCACGGTACTGCTGTTATCGTTCGTCATACCGACGGTTCAGCTGCTGATCTGGACGGCAAAGTCGTTTGCCGTTGAATTCGGCGCCTACTATATCCGTCTGGTAGCCAATACTTTTTTTCTGGGACTGATGGGAACGGCCGTGACCCTTGCCGTGGCCGTGATCCTGTCCTATTCAGGGCGGCACACGTCCGATCTGAAAACCGAGATTGCCGCCAAACTCTCGTTGTCCGGATACGCACTGCCCGGGACCGTTCTTGCCGTGGGTATCATCCAGGTGGTGTCATGGCTGGACAACCACATGACCGGAACCATCGACATGCTGGGAATTCAACTGCCGGGCGCGCTTCTCCAGGGCAGCCTGGTCCTGCTTCCCCTGTGCTACATGATCCGGTTTCTGACGGTGTGCTACAACCCGGTTTTCAGCCATATGACCCGGCTGACCCCATCCATTGACGAAGCGGCCAGATTGATGAAAGTCACCGGAGCCGCCCTGATTTCAAAGATTCACCTGCCCCTGATTCGAAGGGGGATGGTTACCGGCGGCATCCTGGTGCTGGTGGAAATCTTCAAGGAGATGCCCGTGACCCTGATGCTCCGGCCGTTCGGATGGGACACCCTGGCGGTGAAAATTTTTGAACTGACCTCGGAAGGAGAATGGGAGCGTGCGGCGCTTCCGGCGGTCACCCTGGTGCTGGCGGGCATGATCCCCGTTGGTTTACTCACATTTATCAAAAGGAACAAAACACAGCATGTGCCTGAAGGTTGAACAGATCCATAAAACACACAACCGGAAACTCACCGTTGCCGAGGATATCTCCTTTGTCATTGAAAAAGGAGAACTGGGTGCGCTTCTCGGTCCGAGCGGCTGCGGCAAGACCACGCTGCTGCGCATGATCGCGGGATTTGAAACCCCGGACCGCGGCACCGTTTCAATCAATGGGAAAACGGTATTCGACCGGACAACCGATGTCCGTCCGGAAAAAAGGGACACGGGAATGGTGTTCCAGGACTATGCCCTGTTCCCCCATTTAACGGTCATGGAAAACATCGCCTTTGGCCCGTCCCCGAAAAACAGGAAAGACCTGGATCAATTGATCGCCATCACCGGCCTGTCAGGGACGGAAAACCGATATCCCCATGAACTGTCCGGGGGGCAGCAGCAGCGGGTGGCCCTGGCAAGAGCGCTTGCGCCTAAGCCGGCGCTCCTTTTAATGGATGAACCGTTTTCAAATCTGGATATCTCTCTTCGGGAATCTTTGTCAGAAGAGGTGCGCTGTATCCTGAACCGATTCGGCACCACCGGGCTTCTGGTGACCCACAATCAGCATGAGGCCTTTGCCATGGCGGATAAAATCGGTGTGATGAAAGACGGAAAGCTCTGCCAGTGGGACTGTGCAGAACATCTCTATTACCATCCGGCCACAGAAGATGTGGCCGGATTTATCGGAGAAGGGTCTTTTATCCGGGCACAGGTCTGCCCTTCCGGCGGGCTGTTGACCCCGGTGGGCCGTCTTGAACCCGGTCACCCGGTCATGACTCATCCCTCAGGCACTCCCGCTGTTTTTATCCGGCCGGAAGACGTTGTTTTAGACCCTCAATCCGACTGCAGACCCCTGCTGGTAAAATCACAGTTCAGAGGCCCGGAGCGACGGTATATTTTTGAACTGGCATCCGGTGAACAGGTCGTCTGTAAAGACCATTCCCGGGTCCCCCTTGAACCGGGCAACCGGTATGGCATATCCATCAGCAAAAGGAGAAACAATCATGAAAAAGACATCTTATGCACTGCTTAGTATACTGGCCGTTCTGCTCGTAACGGCTGCCGGACCGGCCCAGGCATGGTTCGGCAAGGGAAAATTCAAAAAAATAACTCCTAAAGACGGGGTTGTGTCCTTGCCCCTGAAGGACATCTCTGACGGCAACGCCCATTATTACAGAGTCAAATCCGACAAGGGCATCATGGTAAAATTTTTTGTGGTCAAAAGTTCTGACGGAGTGATCCGTGCGGCCGTGGATGCCTGCGATGTCTGTTACCGTTCAGGCAAAGGCTATGTTCAGGAAGGCGGCACCATGGTCTGCACCAACTGCGGCATGCGCTTTGCCACGGACCGCATCAACGAGGTAAAGGGCGGCTGCAACCCGGCCCCACTGGCACGCACGGTCAAAGAGGATCAGCTGTTGATTGCCATGTCCCAGATCAACGACAATGCCTGGCTCTGCGAGTTCAAAAAATAAGGAGAAAATACCATGACCTGGGATCCGGAAAAATACCGGGAAAAAAGAGAAAAGGTGCTGGGAGTCAAAAAACGGGGGCTTTCTTTCGGTACCCTGATCATCGTCGTTTCCTGCATCATTCTTTCGGGCATGATCTTTTTGATTCTGCCCGGCGCGCTCTCCTACCTCAAGACCCGTCACCTGGACGATGCCATTTTCAAAATGGAGAACCATCAGCCCTGGCCCAAAACCCTGGTGACCCAGGTAGCTGCCCTTCCCGGGGTGTCCGGCACGTCTCTGGACACTCATGACACCCGGCTGGTGGTGACCTTTGACCGCCGCAGCATCGACCCCGAGGTCATCGAGGCCCTCTTCACCCGGCACGGCCTGGATGCCACCCTGCTGAACCGGGAGAGTCACCGGCAGCGCATGGCCATCCTTGAATCGGAAAAGGAGCAGGAAAATGAAACTTTATGACATCTCTTTCAAAAACATCCGGCGGCGCAAGGCCAAAATGCTTTTTCTGGCCCTTGGCCTGATCATCGGCATTTCCACCATCGTCACCCTCCTGGCCATTACCGAAACCATGACCCTGGAGATCGAGGAACGCCTCGACCAGTTCGGGGCCAACATCGTGATGGTGCCCAGAACTGAGGCCCTGTCTCTGAATTACGGCGGCATCGATGTGGGCGGGGTCAACTATGAAGTCCGGGAATTCGACCAGGCCGACATCCCGAAAATCCGGACCATCAAAAATGCCAAAAATCTCGGTGTGGTGGCACCCAAGGTCCTGGGAGCGGCCGATATCGGCGGGAAACAGGTCCTGCTCATGGGGGTGATGTTTGACCAGGAACTGGCCCTGAAAACCTGGTGGCAGAAACACGGGGCCTTTCCGGAAACAGCGGATCAGGTAATGCTCGGGTCAACCGCGGCATCGGTCCTGGGCCTGGCACCCGGCGACCCGATGGAAACGGGCGGCCGGACCTTTGAAGTGTCCGGCGTGCTCATGCCCACGGGCGGGGCCGAGGACCATGCCGTGATTGCCGACATCACCGCGGCCCAGGCGGTCTTAGGCAAACCGGGCAAGGTGTCCATGGTCGAAATTGCCGCTTTCTGCCGGGGCTGCCCCATTACCGAACTCACACTGCAGATCGCTGAAAAATTCCCCGACGCCCGGGTAACGGCCATGAAACAGGCCGTGATGTCAAAGATGCAGTCCATCGAGCTGTTCAAGTCGTTTTCTTTGGGGGTGTCCGTGCTGGTGGTGGGGGTCGGGGCGCTTCTGGTCATGGTCACCATGATGGGGTCCGTGAATGAACGGACCAGGGAGATCGGCATTTTCCGGGCCATCGGTTTCCGCCAGACCCACGTGATGCAGATTATTCTGCTGGAGGCCCTGGTTCTGGGAATTTTCGGAGGCATGGCCGGTGTGGCCCTGGGAAACATCGCCGCCTGGGGTATCACACCTCTGGTGGTGGAGGCGGGCGGATTTGCCGGTGTCAACTTCCGGACCGGCGGTATCTGCCTGCTCATGGCGGCTGCCTTAAGCCTTCTGGCCAGCCTGTATCCGGCGGTCAAAGCCGGCCGGATGGACCCCAGCGATGCGCTGCGGGCTTTGTAACATGAATGGATCCCTGAAAACCTGAAAAATGGAGCACCCCATGACAGACCATCTGATAGAGATACACAATCTGAACAAGATGTACGATTCCGGCGGCACCGGTGTGGCCGCCATCGACCATATGGATTTTTATATTGATGACGGGGAGTTTGTCTCCGTCACGGGACCGTCGGGTTCGGGAAAATCCACCCTCCTTTCCGTGATGGGCGGCATGAACCGCCCCACCCGGGGAACGGTGCAGGTGGACTCCCTGGATCTGTATGCGCTGACTCCCGAGCAGCGGGCTGATTTCCGCAGCGAATACTTAGGGTTTATCTTCCAGTCGTTTCAGCTGATTCCCTATCTGACGCTACTGGAAAACGTAACGGTGCCCATGGCCGTCACCGGCCGCAAAAAAAAGGAAAAACGCGATATGGCCATGGCCGTGATCGACCGGGTGGGATTGGCGGACAAGGCCCTCCGCCTCCCGGACCAGCTTTCCGGCGGTGAACAGGAACGGGTGGCGATTGCCAGGGCCATCGTGAACCGCCCCCCCATCATTCTGGCGGACGAGCCCACCGGCAACCTGGATTCCCGGACAGCGCTTGAGATCATGGCCCTGCTCCAGGAACTGAACCGGGAGGGCCATACCGTCATCATGGTCACCCACAACCGGGAAATGGAGCGCCATGCCACCCGGTCCGTCCGGGTCAGAGACGGCCGGATCGAAACGATTAATGAACGGGCAGCATGATCATTTATCTTTTTGAAAATCAAGAATACTTGAACGGGATCCGTGATGACGATATCCCCATTTAAATAATGGCTACACGACAAAACTACCGATCTGACACTTGTCAATATTTTGGTATGTCAAATCTTTGACGTTTCGTTATGTTTAACCATGGGATTACGGTTGACTGCGATCAGTGGATTTTTTGTCCATGGATTCCTCCAATTCAAGGAAATTCAGCATTGACACCTGAGTATGGCCGGGTTACAGTAAGCCATGATTAAGAAATTCAAGCATAAAGGGCTTAAACTCTTATATGCCACCGGAAATCAAAAAGGCGTTAATCCCGATCATGTCAAACGATTACGGATAATTCTATCCCGTCTCGATGCAAGTAAGGGGCCTGAAGATATGGATTTGCCGGGATTACGACTTCATCCGTTGAAAGGTGAACACCATAGTTTCTGGGCAGTTGATGTCTCAGGCAACTGGCGCGTTTTCTTCCGGTTTGAAAACGGCAACGCCGTTGATGTTGATTACGATGATTACCACTAAGGAGAAAAAAATGGTTATGCATAACCCACCACACCCCGGCGAAGTGATTAAGGAGCTCTGCATCGAACCGTTAGGATTAACGGTGACTGAAGCAGCCAAGGGACTTGGGGTTTCCAGAAAAACTCTGTCCGCCCTGTTGAATGGTCGATTCGGAATTTCCCCCGAAATGGCAATCCGGCTATCAAAAGCCTTTGGTGGAAGCCCGGAAAGCTGGTTGATCCAACAAAGCCATTATGACCTTTGGCAGGTCATGCAAAAGGAAGGTGAAATCAAGGTCAAGGCGTTTGCTTGATGCGTCCTGAACGAAACTTGACTTGACAGTGGTCACATTCCCTGGGGCTTTTTTCCCCTGGTGGATTTTCCGGGATAATAGGACAATACCTATTGTCAAATTATAAGAAAACCGGTTTGACAGTTCCTGGCAGTCTCTGTATTGTGAGTATGAAAAGTTCTTCTTGTAAAATTGTAATATCCGCCTCGATGTCAGCTTTCCACCCACCCGGCATGCTGGGTTTTTCATAGAGGCTTACAAATTATTGGATCCTGGTCAAGCCATTAACCAACAGCAGGAAACCAGCCAATGGAAACCAACAAAACCGTCACAACCAAAGACATGATAATGTCGTGCAAAAGGTCTGGGCCAACAATGTGTTTGCTTCAGAACGTGATTGCGTCTTCAAAACAACAAGGAGGCTTGCCATGAAAAAAATCATTGTTGTAGTGTTCTCCGTTTTTATTGGTCTAATGTGGTTATCTTGTTCATGGGCGAAGGAGGGACAGGTTATCATCAAACGAGACGGCTATGGCGTGTCCCATGTTTATGCGGAAAGTGTTTATGGCATATTTTATGGTTATGGCTATTCTATAGCCCGTGACCGGCTTTTTCAGATAGATATGGTCCGCTACACAGGGCAGGGACGGGTAGCTGAAGTTCTGGGTTCGGAATACGTGGATTTTGATAAAAAAATCCGTGCGAATTATCTACCGGGATCTATTCGCGCTCAGCTGGCAGATCTACCACCTGATGATAGGGATGTGTTTGAGGGCTATGCAGCAGGAATCAATGCCTGGCTTGATGAAATACAAAAAGACCCCAGACTCCTTCCCAAGCAGTACAACGATTTCAATTTCAATCCAGAACTCTGGGATGCATTTGATGTCGCCATGTTGTTTGTTGGCACCATGCTGAATCGTTTCGGGGATTTCAATACAGAGCCGACAAATCTCAAAATTTTAATGGCTTTGAAAGAAAAACACAGTCCTGAGAACGCCATGGCAATATTTGATCAACTGATCCCACGTGTAGTAGAAGGTGCTCCTACGACCATTCCGGCAGAAGATTGGCCCATAAAACAATCGAGTAACCTGGATTTTAAAAATCATGACTGGCAACTCGCATCTTTGAGTCTTCCAGATTGGGCTGAACCAAAGGAAATCTATAAAGAACATGCCTTCAGCAATGTTGTTATTTTGGGTAAGGACAAAGCAGAGGGTGCAGATGCAATACTTATGAATGGCCCTCAGTTTGGAAACTACGTGCCCGGATATGTCTATTCCATCGGACTCCATGGCGCTGGTTTTAACTTGGTAGGCAATACCCCATATGGCTACCCGGTCATTTTATTCGGATACAACAGGGACATCACCTGGGGAAGCACATGGGGGGCAGGCGATATCATTGACATTTACCACTTGAGTTTAAATCCGGAAAATCCGCTTCAATATAAATACAATGGTGACTGGAAAACCATGGACAAAAGAGCAGAGATTATCTTGGTGAAAGGTGAAGACCCTGTCAGCACGGATATTTTCTGGACAGTTTACGGGGGTGTCATTCACATGGATCATGAGAAAAATATGGCCCTCAGCAAACGTCGATCCTGGGAAGGATTTGAACTGGAGACCCTTCTTGGCTGGATGAATACGACACGCGCAAAGAACTGGGAAGAATGGATCGGACAGGCTTCCCGCTCTGCATTGAATATCAATATGTACTACGCTGATAAAGAGGGCAACATCGGATATGCTTTCACAGGCAAATATCCCGATCGTCAAGAGGGTCATGACAACCGTTTGCCTGTCCCAGGCGATGGCAGCATGGACTGGAAAGGCTTCCTTCCATTTGAAAGTAACCCCAAAGTATTTAACCCAAAGCAGGGCTTCATTATAAACTGGAACAACCGGCCGGCATACGGCGGAGTCCTGAATCCCGACATGTTCTGGTATTCATGGAGTAAGGCGGACCGGGTCGAGGCTTTGATGGATTACGTAAAGGCCCGCCCTAAATTGAAACCGGAAGAACTCTGGAATTTAATTGAACACTCATCATTTTATGATGTGAACGCCCGTTATTTCATACCGATCATAGCCAAGACGGGAACCATTGCAACAGATGAAAGCGTTAAAAATGCAGCACAGTCTTTGCAGGAATGGGATCTTCAAAGCAGGGATGATAACCAGGATGGAAAATACGATGAACTGGGCACTGCAATTTTTCGTACTTTTCTTTCGCATATGATCAAAGAGGCACTTGCAGATGACTTGGACAAAGCGTTTCCCTTTTTTGCAGGCACTGGATATCCCACCCCGGAAAAACCAATGGGCAGCGGGCTCAACCTTCAGATTGGAACCAAGGCTATAGCAGAGTCGCTGCTTGCCCCGGCAGATCAAAAGTTTGACTTTTTCAATGGAGAGTCTCCTGAATCTGTAGCTCTGAAGGCACTGACAGCTGCCGTTCATGAGCTGGAAAAAACTTACGGTAATGACATGACTGATTGGAGACTCCCTGCTGCCCCAATGGGCTTTGTGGCACAAAATTTCATGCAGATCCCACAGGCTTCAAAAGAGGAAGCGACCAAACTGACACCCGGAATGAACCGTGGCACCGAAAACAACTTGACCGTTTTCAAGGACGGAAAACCTCTGGGCTGGGAAGTGACACCTCCCGGACAAAGTGGATTTGTGGCAGCAGACGGTACAGCTGATAAACACTATATGGACCAGATGGAAATGTATGCCGGGTTTGATAAAAAAAGGACCTATTTGTTCCCTGAAGACGTAGATGCAAATAAAGTGGATGAAGTTACTTTGACGATTTCCAAATGATTGCTAAAAGATCAATGCATGGCAATGAGCGGACTACGCCAACGCCCTTCTTTTCACCACCCTCTCCGCCCTTGTCCTCAAATAGTGGGATAAATACACCGCACATTGCACCGAATTGTTTTTTCAAGGGATTGTCTTGCTTTTTTATCCTTGTTGTCATATGAAGGAGATTATATCTTCAAAAGGAGGTTAAAATGAAAAAGATTCTGCTGGTCATGATTGTTGTGCTGTTCACTGCCACTTCTGCTTTTTGTGATCAATTTGAGGATGCTGTAAAGATGGCCGAACAGGGGGATGCTGCGGCTCAGTACAAACTCGGGGAGATTTATGCAAAAGGGTATGAAGATGATGTTCCTCAAGACCACAAAAAGGCCGCGTACTGGTATAAAAAAGCTGCTGAACAGGGGTATGCGGATGCGCAACATAACCTTGGGTATATGTATGCCGAGGGCCAGGGTGTTCCACAGGACCTCAAACTCGCCTATGTCTGGTCCAGTCTGGCAGCAGCACAGGGAAAGGGGATCAATAACAGAGACGTTATTGCCAAAATGTTAACACCTCAACAACTTTCCGAAGCCCAGGATCAAGCAGCAGCAATGCAATCCCAAATAGAGAGTCAAACAAAAACAAAGGAATAATTTTTCGTAAAATTATACAGCCCCCGGGATCTTTCCGTTTAATTATTCGGGGTGACACAGGGCAACTTTTTCATTATACCCCTGACAAGGGTAACAGCGCCGTCTCGTCAAACCGGCATCCGTTCAGCACAGGGAACCGGCACAGATCTGCAGCAACCAGGCCCGGTGCTTTATCACTCATCCGGTCCTAAACAAAACACACTGCTGATCAAAATATATTCCTGCTTTTGTTTCAACCCGGAACAGAATTGTCTGATCCCGTCATGTTTTGACTTTTCCACATTCCGCCAGTGTGATATGCAATATCCGAATAAAATAATCTAAATTGACAATGGGGTATTTATATTTTTTATCAGATATTGTAGTATTCGAAAATTTGAATAAAAAGGATCCACCTGCAGCATAAAGCCAAGGTAAGGAGGGAGAAGAATGGATGATCGGTTGAGTGAGATGCTTTCACCTTATAAGGGAAAACGGGATGCATTGATCCCGATTTTACAGAAAGTACAGGCGGAACTCGGATACCTGCCGGATGACGCCATGCGTGAAATCGCCAGAACGACGGGGTTGCCTGAAAGCAGGGTGTTTGCAGTGGCATCGTTTTATGCCCAGTTCCGGTTCACTCCCAGAGGGAAACATTCCTTCATGGTTTGCCGGGGAACCGCCTGCCATGTCCGGGGCGCGGAAAAAATTCTGGAAGAAGCGGAACGGGCATTGAATATCGTGGAAGGGGAAACCACCGAAGACCAGGAATACACGCTGGAAACCGTGGCATGTATCGGTTGCTGTGCCCTCGCCCCCTGTATAATGATCGATGAAGATGTGGAAGCCAAGCTGACGCCCAAAATGGTTTCGGAAATAATCGACAGGAGGAACGCGAAATGACCTTTGCTGAAATACAGGAACAGGCCAGGAAAGAATGGGATGAACTGCTGGACGGTCAGATCCCTCAAATTGCCATCGGCACCGCCACCTGCGGCAGATCCGCCGGCGCCATGGCCGTGGTCAAGGCATTCGAAGAAGAACTGGCCCAGAAAAAGGTGAAAGCCGGCGTTCGTGAAGTCGGCTGTATCGGCCCCTGCTACGCCGAACCGCTGGTGAATATCGACAAACCCGGCAAACCGACGATCTGCTATAAAAATGTTACCCCTGAAATGGTGACCGAAATCATCGATTCTTATATTAAAGGCGACGACCCGCTTCCCCAGTACACGCTGGGCACATTCGGACAGGGAGAGATCAAGGGCGTGACCAAAATTCTGGACACCCCGTCCTTCAAACCCCAGGAGCGCCGGGTGTTCCGCCTCTGCGGGGTCATCGATCCCACCAACATCAATCATTACATCGCCAACCAGGGATATGAAGGGCTCCACAAGGCCCTTACCTCCATGTCCCAGCAGGACGTGGTGGATGTCATGAAGGCATCCGGGCTTCGGGGCCGGGGCGGTGGGGGATTTCCCGCCGGCCGGAAATGGGAGGCCGGACTGGCGGCCAAAGGCACCCCCAAATACGTGGTGTGCAACGCCGATGAAGGTGACCCCGGCGCGTTCATGGACCGGGCCGTGATCGAAGGAGATCCGCATTCGGTTCTGGAAGGCATGATCATCGCCGGATATACCATCGGTGCGGAAACCGGATACATCTATGTGCGGGCGGAATACCCCCTGGCCATCAGACGGCTGGAACGGGCCATTGAGCAGGCCCATGAAAAAGGGTTCCTGGGAAAAAACATCATGGGAACCGACTTCAATTTCGAGATCAGAATCTTTCCCGGCGCCGGGGCGTTTGTCTGCGGCGAATCCACCGCGCTCACCCTGTCCATTGAAGGCAAACGGGGCATGCCCCGGGTGGCGCCCCGCCCGAGAACCACGGAAATCGGGCTGTATGACAAACCCACCCTGCTCAACAACGTGAAATCCTTTTCATCCGCGCCCATGATCATCACCAAAGGCGCGGAATGGTTTGCCAGCGTCGGCACGGAAAAAAGCACGGGTACGGCGATTTTTGCTCTGACCGGCAAGGTGAACAACTGCGGGCTCATCGAAGTGCCCATGGGAATCACCCTCAGGGAAATCATCTATGACATCGGCGGCGGCGTCTCGGACGGGGGCACGTTCAAGGCGGTCCAGACCGGCGGTCCTTCGGGCGGCTGCCTGCCGGCATCTCTGCTGGATACCCCTATCGATTATGATTCGCTGGACGAAGCCGGATCCATCATGGGCTCCGGCGGCATGGTGGTCATGGATGAAAAAACCTGCATGGTGGACGTGGCCCGGTATTTCCTGGATTTCACGGTCATTGAATCCTGCGGCCAATGCGTGCCGTGCCGGCTGGGGACCAAGGAACTGCTGGAAGTGCTCAAGGAAATCTGCGCTGGAAAGGGCCGAAAACAAGATCTGGATCTGCTGTACAACCTGAGCCTGGCCATCCATGCCGGATCCATCTGCGGTCTGGGACAGACCGCCGCCAACCCGGTGCTGACCACCCTGCGGTATTTCATGGATGAATATGAAGCCCATATATTCGAAAAACGCTGCCCGGCCAAAGTATGCAAATCGTTGATCTCTTTTGTGATTCGGGAAGACAAATGTGTGGGATGCGGTATCTGTGCCAAATCCTGCCCGGTGAACGCAATTTCCGGAGAAAAGAAAAAAACCCATGTCATTGACCAGTCCGTCTGTGTCCAGTGCGGGGTGTGCCAGGAAAAATGTCCGGCCAAGTTCAGTGCCGTGGACTGTGTCTCCCCCAGAATCAAAACCGAGGTACCGGAAAAGGTATAGTTATTATCCGGGGCTGTGTGATGATTTTCATACAGCCCCGGATATTTTTTGGATAACCCATGCTCGATCTGTTGGATGGATGGAAATTTCTCGCCGGACTGGGTATCTTTCTGTTCGGCATGTTCATGATGGAAGAGTCCATCAAACTGTTGTCCGGCCGCTCGTTTAAAATTCTGATACGCCGTTATACCGGGACCCGCATCAAAGGGCTGATCACCGGCATTGTCAGCACCGCCATTCTGCAGAGCAGCTCTGCGGTTTCCCTGATGGTGCTGGCATTTGTGGGCGCCGGTCTGGTGACCCTGGTCAACGCCATCGCCGTGATCATGGGTGCCAAGGTAGGAACCACCATCACAGCCTGGATCGTGGCTGTGTTCGGGTTCAAATTCAAGATCGAAACCTTTGCCCTGCCACTGATCGGTTTAGGCGGGGTGGGGCTGATATTCCTGTCCAAATCCCCCCGTTACATCAATATCAGCAAGCTGCTCATCGCCTTCGGGTTTCTCTTCCACGGCCTGGATTTCATGAAAACCAGCGTCGAACACCTGGCGGGGACCATTGACCTTGCCTCGCTGCCCACCTTCGGCCCCTTTGTCTATATCCTGGCCGGTATCCTGCTGACCGCCATCATGCAGTCCAGTTCCGCCACCATCGCCGTAGTGTTGACCACGCTTTTTTCAGGCATCATCGATTTTCAGGCCGGGGCCGCCATGGTGATCGGCGCCAATGTCGGCACCACCGTCACCATCCTGTTAGGGGCCATCGGCGGCGCGCCCGCCAAAAAACAGGCCGCTGTCAGTTCCCTTTTGTTCAGCACCGGTACCGCCACAATCATGGTGATCCTGCTTCCCCTTATATTCTGGTTGATTCTGGATGTGTTCGCTTTCACCGACAATCCCGTGCTGGGTGTCGCTCTTTTCCACACCCTGTTCAATGTCATGGGGGTGATCATTTTCTTTCCGGCCATTCCCCTTATGGCCGGACGGCTGGATCGGCTTTTCATCGAAAAACAACCGGTCTTGACAAGATATATCATCAATACACCGCCCGAGGTGCCGGACGCCGCCATTGCCGCATTGAGAAAAGAAATTTCAAACCAGCTGTATCTGTCAATTCTGCATATCGCCGGGCAATACAACATCTACAGGCAAGTGCATAACAGGACCGGCAGACGTAAACCGGCTGCGGCTCTGCCCATCATGGAAACCGTAATCCATTATGAGGATCTTGAGCGTCTGCATGCGGATATTTTTGCTTTCTACGCCCGAATCCAGGCGCAGCCTCTGGATGAAAGCGAAGCCATGCGCATGGAGCCACTTATGCGTGCCAGCCGCAGCATCATGAACGCCACACGCAATTTTAAAGACATCCTGGGGGAAATCAATGAGTTCGGCAATGATGAGAGTTCATTCATGCGGTCCATGTACCAGGATTTCCTGAACCGGTTGAGCGATTTGAAAACCCAGGTTGAGGCCGTGACGGCCGCCCCCGCATCGGGACCCGAGGCTGCTGACATGACATCGGATATTGAGGGTCGGTTAAACAGCTATTTTTTCAACGTCGAAGAACAGGACAAGCAGTTTATACAGGCCTGTGCCGGTGCAGTGGATAAAAAGATGGTCAAGGAAACCGACATATCCCGTCTGCTGATGGCCAACCGCCTGTTCACCCAGTCCTGCCGGATGATCATTTTAAGCCTGCAGGGGCTGACCAGAGGACCGGATCCAGTGAAAATTACAGAAACCGCCCCCTTGTAAAAGCCGGAAGGCCCGGCATGAATCATGTCATGCCGGGCCCTAGAGAACCGGTTTTTAAAAGGAAGGTCGCGTATCTTGCCTTACGCTGCCGGTTTGATGTTGATGGCGCACACCTTGAGTTCCGGAATCTTGGCCACCGGGTCCAGTTTGGAATTGGTCAGTTTGTTGGCAGCCGCCTGGGCAAAGTGAAACGGCATGAAAATGGTCCCGTCCACCGCCATGTGGGACACTTTGAGTTTGGCGCTGACCTGGCCCCTGCGGGAAGACACGTCCACCAGATCCCCGGTGTTCAGTCCCAGTTTTCTGGCATCATTGTGCGAAATTTCCACAAAACATTCCGGAGACAGCACATTCAACCCTTCGGTCCGGCCGGTCATGGTCCGGGTATGGTAATGGTAGAGCACCCGCCCGGTGGTCAGGACATAGGGATATTCCTCATCCGGCTGCTCCGCCGGCGGCTGATGTTCGATGGCATGGAACAGTCCCTTGCCCCGGGTAAACTGGGTGGTGTGCAGAATCGGGGTGCCGGGATGGCTCTCATCCGGACAGGGCCAGTGAATGCCCAGATTTTCGATGCGATCCCAGGTGATGCCCCGGTAGGACGGGGTCACGGCACAGATCTCTTCGTAAATCTCCCGGCTGTTGCCATACTTCATGTCATAGCCCATGCGTTGCGCGATCTCACAGAAGATCTCCCAGTCCAGTCGCGCCCCTTCAGGGGGTTCCACGGCTTTTCTCACCCGCTGCACCCGGCGCTCTGTATTGGCAAAGGTACCGTCTTTTTCCGCCCAGCAGCAGGCCGGAAAGACCACATCCGCCAGGGCCGTGGTTTCTGTTTCAAAAATATCCTGCACCACCAGAAAATCCAGATTGGACAACGCTTTTTCCGCATGGTTCAGATCCGGGTCAGACACCATGGGATTCTCCCCCATGATATACAGGGACTTGAATTCTCCTGAATGGGCTTTTTCGATCATTTCCGTCACGGGCAGGCCGGGTTTGGCAGACATATCCGTCACATTCCAGGCGGTCTCATACCCTTTTCTGGCCTCATCATTGGATACCGCCTGGTAGGCGGTGAACACATTGGGGAGTCCGCCCATGTCACAGGCACCCTGGACATTGTTCTGACCTCTGAGCGGGTTGACCCCGCCCCCGGGTTTGCCCAGGTGACCGCACAGCATGGACAGGTTGGCCAGGGATTTGACATTGTCCGTGCCGCAGGTGTGCTGGGTAATCCCCATACAGTAGCAGATGGACGCTGCCGGGGCTTTGGCGAATTCCCGGGCCACCTCGATGATGTCCTGGGCCGCAATCCCTGTGATTTCCTCGACCCGTTCCGGTGTGTAGGAAGCCACTACTTCCTTGAGTGCCTCAAAGTTTTCCGTCCGGTCCGCAATAAAGGTTCTGTCGTGCAGGTCCTCTTTGATGATCACATTCATCAACCCGTTGATCCAGGCGATATCGGTTCCCGGGTTCGGACGCAGCCACCGGGTGGCATTGTTGGCCAGCTTGACAAACCGGGGATCGATCACAACCAGTTTCTTGCCTTTCAGGACCGCCCGTTTGATAAACGTGGACAGGACCGGATGGTTTTCCGTGGTGTTGGACCCGGTCACCAGAATCAAATCTGATGTCTCGATATCTGCAATGGTGTTTGTCATGGCACCGCTTCCAAATGCTGCAGCCAGACCGGCTACGGTGGAGCTGTGTCACAGTCGCGCACAATGATCGATATTGTTTGTCTTGAGGACGGCCCGGGTGAATTTCTGGGCGATGTAATTGTCTTCATTGGTGGCCCGGGCCGAGGTGAGCACGCCCATGGCATCCGGGCCGTGCTTCTCCTTGATTTGCGTGAATTTTTCCGCCACCAAATCCAGGGCTTCGTCCCAGGAAGCCGGCACCTGTTTGCCGTCTTTTTTGATCAGGGGGGTAGTCAACCGGTCCGGCGCGCCGACAAATTCAAACCCATAGCGGCCTTTGACGCAGAGCATGCCATTGTTGGGAGGCAGGTTGCGGTCTGCCCCGTCAATATTGACGATCTTATTGTTCTGGACATGGACATCCATTTGACATCCCACCCCGCAGAACGAACAGGTGGTCCGTACGGTGTTGGTGGGGACAAACCGGTCATCCCGGAACGCCTTGGTGGGAATCAACGCCCCGACCGGGCAGACCTGCACACATTCCCCGCAGAACACACAGCTGGAGTTCATCAATGTCGTCCCGGTCCCGGCAGTGATCTTGCCTTTGTCGCCCCGGAATCCGAAATCGATGGCCTGGTTCACCTGAAGCTCGTTGCAGGCGGCCACACACCTGCCGCACAGGATGCACCGGGACATGTCCCGGACAATAAACGGATTGTCTTTTTCGATGGGTTCTTTCAGCGGTTCTCTATGCCGGCCGCTGACCCGGCCCTTGACCTGGTACCGATACGCCAGGGCCTGAAGCTCGCAGTCCCCCCATACCGGACACAACTCCTCTTTCTGATCGTTTTCCATGGCCTCGATCTGAAAATCGGTCCAGGATTCATCTTCGGATGATCCGATATCACAATTGTGATTCCCCGAATCCAGCATCAGGCCAATGTAAAATCTGCGGTATTCAACAATTTTAGGGGATTCCGTATGAACGATCATGCCGTTTTTGGCCGGTGAACTGCATGAGGACACCAGTTTTTTCCCCCAGGATTCTTCCAGCTCCACAATACAGACCCGGCAGGCCCCTGTCGCGCGGGTGCCTTTCAGATAGCAGAGATTGGGGATATCGATATTATTTTCCTGTGCAACGTCCAGAATGGTCTGGCCGGGTCTAAATTGATAGACGTGACCATTGATAGTAATGCTGTTCTGATCCATGGTGAACCCTTCCTTAATTTTTTACTTTCCGGTCATCCCTTATTCAGGCAATATACAATTTCAACGCATGTATCACAGTCCCCTGTTGATGTCAATAACCTGCCGGGGATCGTGTCTGCCAGAATCTTCTCCAGCACCCTTTTTCTATCTTTTTCTATCGATAAAATTGTCCTTGACATCCGGAGATTGAATTTTTAGCCTGAATCAATTATTTTTAAGCCTTACCTTGATTTACATGTGGAGATATCATGCCGGAACAGCAAACCCGTCACCACTCATCTGATTATCCCATGCCGCTGTCTTCCCGGGTAACGGTTGTGGGCAATCACGCCATTAACCTGTTTCTGGTTCAGGGCCGCCGGAAAACCGCCCTGTTCGAGGCCGGCATTTCCGGGGTGGTGGACACCGTGATCCAGCAGCTGGAACACCTGGGAGTGGTGCCGGATTTTCTGATCGTCAGCCATCCTCATTCGGATCATATCACCGGACTCCCCGGGCTGATGGAACGGTTCCCTGCCGCTCACGTGGTGGCCGGGGACGGGGCCAGAGAATTCATCACCCATCCCAAGGCCGGGCCCCTGATGCTGGCTGAAGATGCATTCATGTCCCATTGGTTTGATGCAGGAGGCATCCCGCCGGGAAGGCCGCCCCTTGACACCATTCCGGATCTGTCCGGCGCCCGGGTGGTGACAGACCCCGTGGTGCTGGATCTGGGAGGTGTTGATCTGGAACTGTTTCCGGTCGCCGGGCATTCTCCGGGCAATATCCTGGGAAGGGTCCAGGATATCTTGTTCTGTTCAGACAGTCTGGGATTCCATTTTCCCGGCAAAGGATTCTGGCCCCTGTTTTTCACGGGTGCCAGAGAATACCTGGACACCCAGGCACAGATCCAGGCCATGGCACCGGCGATCGTGTGCCCGGGTCATCAGGGACCGTTGCAGCACCAGGCGGCGACAGCAGGTATCCAGGCCGGCATCGATGCGGCCCATGGTTTCATTGAACGGGTCACCCAAACGTCATTGCCCGACCCTGAACTGGAGGCCCGGCTGTTTGACGAAAGCTACCGGGACGAGTTCACCATGTACACCAGAGAAAATATCACCGCCTGCAACCGGCTCCTGATCAAACGGGCCCGGCAGATGGCAGCCTGACGGGAGGTACGGGATGACAGACACCCGCTTTTCAGACCGGATTCTCCCGCTGCGGGACGAAATCGACCGCATCGATTCACAGATTCTGACGCTTCTGGCCAAACGCCAGGAACAGGTGGAACAGGTGGTCGCCCTGAAAAAAAAATGCAACATGCCGGTGTACCACCCGGCCAGGGAAGAGGACATGATCTCCCGTCTCAGAACCCAGGCAGGTGAAAAAGGTCTGGACCCGGATGTCACGGAAAATCTGTTCCGCGTGATCATCCGCCAGTCCCGGGTCAAGCAGACCTTTTCCATGCAGTACAAGGGGGTCCGGCCCGGTGCCGGGGTCTTGATCATCGGCGGGGCCGGACAGATGGGGGCCATGTTCGCCTCCCTGTTTGAAAAATCCGGATACCGGGTCCGGATTCTCACGGAATCGGACTGGGAAGAAGCGGCCCGGTTGTGTGACGGCATCGACCTGGCCCTAGTGTCGGTGCCCATTGAACACACCGTAGCGGTCATCGAAAAAATCGCGCCGCTCCTGCCGGCCAACGCCCTTCTGGCAGACCTGACCTCCATAAAAAAAGGGCCGGTGACCGCCATGTGCACGAGCCACACCGGTCCGGTCTTAGGCCTGCATCCCCTGTTCGGCCCCACCACCTCATCTCTGGATAAACAGATCATCGTGTATACGCCCGGCCGGGACATGACCGCCGGTCACTGGCTGTTGGAACAGCTGAGCCTGTGGGGGGCCATTCCGGTGCAGGCCACGTCTGAAGAACATGATGACATCATGGAGATCGTCCAGGCCCTGCGGCACTTTGCCACCTTCTGCTTCGGCCGGTTTCTGTTTGAAAAACAGGTAAAAATCCAGCGGACCCTGGAGTTTTCAAGCCCCATCTACCGCCTGGAACTGGGAATGGTGGGCCGGCTGTTCGCCCAGGATGCGGGTCTGTACGCCCAGATCATTTTCGCCACAAAAGAACGGCGGGACCTGTTGAGACAATTTGTCACCTCGTTGACACAGCATGTCGACATGCTCGAAAACAAAGATATTCCCGCATTCATCCGCCAGTTCAACGACATCGCCCAATGGTTCGGCCCGTTCAGTGACCAGGCGTTGCGGGAATCCACCTTTCTCATCGAACGGCTCATCGAACGGTTTTGACAGCTTAGAGATTCGGGCTTCGGGGTCAGGCCTGCGTTATTGTAGTTATTGGCATTAATAAAAACAGGGCAGACGCGGATCGACAACAATAACTAAAATAAAGCAGGCCTGTCCCCGACTCTATGCGAGGTGTTTAA
>JBFLKI010000063.1:0-10444 GCA_040883135.1 Desulfotignum sp.
GGAACAGGGTCCCCCCGGATGCCAGTTCAAACAGACCGGCTTTGCCGGTTTCTCTGGCCCCGGTGAATGCCCCTTTTTCATATCCGAACAGTTCGGCTTCCAGCAGGTTTTCCGGCAGGGCTGCGCAGTTGATCTGGATGAACGGTTTTCCAGCCCTGGGGCTGTGCTTATGGATGAATTTGGCCAGCAATCCTTTGCCGGTACCGGATTCCCCGGACAGCAGAATGTTGGAGGCCCCGAGACGAGCCAGTTTCAGTGCCAGGTGAACGGTCTGTTTCATGGCAGGACTCTGGGCCACCATGTCGTTGTCCGTCAGTTCACGCAGGGTGAGTTCGGTGAGTTCATCCCGCATCTTTTCCGATTCCTGGCGCACCTGGGCCAGCTTTTGCTTCATGTCATGGATCAGGGATATATCCCGTTCGTTCACCACCACATAGGCGATGTTTCCGGATTCATCAAACACCGGGGTGCCGGTCACCAGCAAAGAGTATCCGGACCGGGGCGTGGTTTGGATCAGACTGACCTGACGCCGGGTTTCCAGCACCTCCTGGGTGGCGGACCGGTTGATCTGTCCTTCTTTCACCAGGGTCCTCACATCCTTTCCCAGGACCTCGGCCGCCCGGATGCCGTTGAGGCGTTCTGCGGCCCGGTTCATTTTCAGTATCCGGCCCTGGCCGTCACAGATCAGCAGACCATCCGCAGACCGGGTGAAAATGGTTTCCAGAAAAAACAGATCAGTGTCTTTCATATACGATCTTTCCGTTGAACAGGGTCATCGTCACCCGGGTGGCAGGGATTTCTTTGGGATCGATGGTGAAGACATTGCGGTCTGTTACTATAAGGTCGGCCCGTTTCCCCACGGCCAGGCTGCCGGTCAGGTTTCCCATGCCCGATGCCGCGGCCGGGGTGGACGTATATCCCTGAATTGCCTGATCCACGCTCAAACACTGGTCCGGATACCAGCCGTTGTCCGGGGTGTGGTTCATGCGCATGCGGGTGACCGCTGAATAGATGCCGCAGAATGGATTGGGGTCTGCCACCGGCGCATCCGAACTGAACATCGTGGGAATGCCCGTTTTCAGGATATTCTTGAAATTGTAAGCGAACCGGCCTCTTTCAGCGACACACTGGTTGATCATGGAAATGTCCAGGCTCATGTTGTTGGGCTGACAGGAAACCGCCAGATTTTTCAGGCGGCCTAAGGCTGCCAGGTCTTCCGGCAGAATCATCTGGACGTGTTCGATCCGGTGGGGAATCCGGCAGATGCTCCGGTTCAGGGCTTCGACCTTTGCAAACACGGTCAGCACTTCATGGACGGCCCGGTCCCCCACCGCATGGACCATGCAGGAAAGCCCGGCCGCATCCGCATGCAGCACGGCCTGTTCGATCTCTTTGATGGGGGTCAGGGGCATGCCGTATGCGGCATCGATGTATGGTTCGGTCATCCAGGCGGTCCGTGCCCCCATTCCGCCATCACTGAAAAATTTCAGATGTCCGATGCGTAAAAGGTCATCCCCGAATCCGGTGCACAGCCCCAGTTCAATCGCCTGCCGGGTCATTTCTCCGGGCAGGGTCACATGGCACCGCAGGGTCAGTTTGCCGTTGGCATGCAGTGTCTGCCAGGCCTGCAATGCCACAGATCCTTCTTCTCCGCCCATAAGACGGATATCATGAATCCCGGTCAATCCCATGGCATGGGCCCGGGTCATGGCTTTTTCCATGTTTTCCAGCAGCTGGTCAAAGGTCAGTGCCGGCACCACATTCCGGATCAGGTTGGGAGCCATCTCCTTGAGCACTCCCGTAGGGATGCCGGTGCCGTCCCGCACGATCACTCCGTCCGCCGGATCCGGGGTGGTGGTATCGATGCCGGCCAGGGCCAGGGCCAGGGAGTTGGCCACCGCCAGATGAAGGTCACAGCGCCAGATACACACCGGGTTGTCCGGGGCTGCCAGGTCCAGGTCCAGGCGGTCGGGCATCCGGTTTTCCGGCCAGTCCGATTCATTGAACCCCTGGCCCAGGATCCAGTGCCCCGGTCCCAGCAGGGTCGCTTTTTCCCGGATGGCCGATTCCATAGCGGCAAAATCACGGGTTTTGGCAAAATCGATGCTGCTGAGATTGACGGCCCATTCATAAAAATGAAAATGGGTATCGATGAATCCGGGCAGCACCAGGTGTTGATCCAGGTCCACCACCCGGGTGTCGGGACCGGCCATGGCCAGAATGGTGTCATCATCTCCCATGGCCGTAATCCGGTTGCCCGCTGTTGCCAGGGCGGTGAGCGCCGGTCGACGGGCTGAATCGGCAGACCGTTTTTCTGAAAAGGGGATGGGTCCTTGAGAATACAGGGTGGCGTTGTGCAGAATAAGATCGGGCGTTATCATACCAGGTATCCTTGTTGAAACGGGTCCGTCTGATCCAGGGTGAAGTGATGAACACCGGTAATCCAGGCGTTGCCGGTAATGCGGGTGATGCTGGCCTCAAAATCGCCGATCATGGTTTTCTCCACCAGCTGTGCTTCGAAGGTGGTTCCCAGGGGGCTGGCATTGATATAGGGTTTGTTCAGGGCAATTTTTCTGTAGTGATGCAGCAGGGCCAGTTTGGCCGCGGTCCCGGTGCCGCAGGGGGACCGGTCCATGTGGGATTCGCCGTACACCACCATGCCCCGGCCCCGGGCCGGACCGTCTTCGGTGGCGGTGTCATAGAATTCAGTCACATCCACGGTGGAGACATCCGGGCGTTCCGGATGGGTGACCGTGAGCTGATCATTGGCCGCCGCAATAATTTTCATGCCCAGATCCACCAGCACCGGTTTGTTTTCCAGCGTGGGGGTCAGATCGATCTGCTGCGTGTTGACCATGGCGAAAAACCCGCCCGCACACACCAGATCCACGGAAACGGTTCCGAAGCCATCTACCTGAACCTGCTGATCCGTGGCAAAAACAAAGGTCGGGACCATCTGGATCGACACGGATGTCAAGCGGGCGTTTTGGACATGGGCCAGTGCGGTCATGCGTCCGGACGGGGTATCGATTCCCACCCGGTTTTCTCCATCTGTCAGTGCCAGGGTTCCGGTGCGGAAAAGCGTCGTCACCGCACCAATGGTGGCATGACCGCACAGATAGGGATATCGCCGAGCATCCATGTAGATGAGGCCGAACGCGGCATCCGGAGTCACCGGTTCGGTGACCAGGGCGGCCAGCACCTGGCGGGATCCCCGGGGTTCCCGGGTCAGCAGGCACCGGACCGCGTCATGATCGGTTTTGAACCGGATCAGTTTCTCCATCATGGTCGCCCCGGTCACAGGCGGTATTCCATCCAGAATCAGCCGGGTCACCTCGCCTTCGGTATGGGAATCAATGGTGGTGATCACCGGTGTGTCACCACCATACAGTTTTGATATGTCATTGAAAAGATACATCATCTTCACTTTCATGTTGTGTGGAATCCGGGCCGGTGTATCGCAATGGTTGATTCCGCCGGCGGCACGCCGGTCCGGATCCCCGGTTAGGGTTCAGGGTCGATCACCGGCACATCCGGCATGGGCGGGATGTCAGACGCCGGCTCATGGGGCATCAGTGCCGCCCGGGAGGTCTTTCCGTCCACCCGGATAAACAGCCCGTCCCTGAAATGAATGTGTTTCAGATGCGGGGTGATGGCCGCACATTCCTGTCGGCCGAGAAATTCATAGTCAATAAAGTCCTCGGCATTGTCCGATACCGTGATATAGGCAATGCCTAACGAAGTGATATTCTGGAAAAAATGGGAGCCCTGGGACGGGTCCGCCTTGATGCTTTCGATGGTGGTCTCCACCATGACCCCGACATTGGAGATATCATTCCATGCCACTGGAATGCCCAGCCACCGGTCGGAAGATCCCCATCGCCCCGGACCGATGAGCACATATTTTTTTTGATGCTTATTGAACAGTGCGTTGAGCTTGTTGATCTCCCCGGCGATCTCGACGGTGTTTGCCGGGTCAAAACGATCCGGGTCCACATAAATCAGATCGTGAATGTTCTTGTACTCCCCGTTCCCCAGAGAGTGTAGCGAAAAACAGAACGCCTTGTCCCGATCCGCGTCCATGACTTTGACGGTGAGATTCTGCTTGTAACGGCCCATGGGCCGGATCTGAAGCAGAGAAAATTCCGGTTTCCGGTTGCCGTCCGCGTGCAGGTTCACGGCAAATTCCACTTCCACGGAAGATCCCATCCACCGGCTGCCGATACGGGTGACTTCCGCCAGGATGTCCGCCAGCGGAAAACTGTTGTATTTCAGGATGCCGGCAAAGGTCAGTACCGGATATCCCTTGTTGGAATACACATCCCGGATCCGGTTGTCCTGAACATGGAACGTGGAGCATAACTGCTGAACCATGGGATGATCCGCAGCATCCATAAGGTCCACTCTGACCAGTGTGGGGTCTTCTCCCGGATCAGAATAAAACTGGTCTTTTGGAGGGAATATATCCATTTTCAGGGCGTAGAAATGTTTCTGGGCGTTTTCCAGAATATCTTCCACCATGGAAAACTGGGGAAGAAACTGGGGATATCGGGGACAGAACCGCAGGGTTTTCCCGCCTTCCATCACAATTTTGCCTAAGCCCATGGCAATGTATGCAATGCCTTCTTCCGCCTTGAGATGGGCAATGGGATAAAAATTGTAGGACTGGGCCACACCGGCAATGGACGGATAAAAATAATTGTCATGACGGATACCGGTGAGCTGCTGGAGAATGACCGCCATCTCTTCGTCCTCGGTCCGGTGCATGGTGCTCTGGGCATAGGCCCGGGGGGCTTTCATGTAGGTGGAGGCATATACCAGCTTGACGGCCATGATCAGCCTTTCCAGGCGTGTGTCTAAGCTGCTGTCGGAGTTGGGCAGCATGTAGGTTTTATACAGGCCGGCAAACGGCTGGTAATGGGCATCTTCAAACAAAGAGGAGGACCGCACCGCAATGGGATACGTCACATGCTCCAGATACACTTTTAAGTTGTTTTTCAGCCAGTCCGGAAACCGGGCCTGGGTGAACGCTTTTACCACCTTGTCATCGGACAGGTCCTGGTCGGATTCCAGCAGCTGGGCCAGGTTGTTGTCTTCAATGAACATTTTGAATCCGTCCGTGGCAATCACAAAGGTCTGGGGAATATGGATATCCACGTTCGGGAATTTTTGGATAAGCTCATTGTCCTGCTTGATCTGGGAGGCCATGAACGCCAGGCCTCTGGCCTTTCCGCCCAGAGATCCGTTGCCGATTTTCATGAATCCGGTGTCTGAATCAAACTTCTTGGAGTCAAATTCAATGACCTGACCCTGACGGGTCCCCCGGCGACGGGCCCGGATACTGTCGATGAGAAACCGTTTCAATGATTTGGGATCGGGAAAGTCATCAACGGTGTAGGGTTTCAGGTTCAGTGCCAGGCTGATTTCACTGCGGGCCAGCAACCATCTGGAAAAATCATTGTTTTTCGCGTGAAACACAATGGAATCATCCGAAATTTTGGGCAGCAGTTTTTCAATGGCCCGCAGGTCGCTGGCCCGGGCCACCTCCTCTCCGTCGGGCCGCCTGAAAACGAACGCCCCGAACCCCAGGCATCCCACAAAAAAGGTCTTGATCCGGTCATTGAGGTTGGCGGAATTCTTGTTGATGAACACCGCCGGGATCCGGTAGGCCAGATCCCGGCTGCGCTCCTCCGTGCTGATGATCAAAAGGGGGAGGTCCGGTACTTCCTTCTTGATTCTGCTCAACAGATGGAACCCCGCGTTTTCATCCTCTTTTCCGTCTCTGGGAAACCGCATGTCGGAAAATATGGACAGGACATAGGGTTTGTATTTTTCGAACAGGGCAAGGGCCTCTTCATACGTCTGGGCCAGCAGCACCTTGGGCCGGCCCCGCATTTTCAACAACCGGTGTTCCTCGTTGATGGATTCGTCGATCACGGACTGGGTCTGGAGTACGATCTGCTTGTAGATCACCGGCAGAATGGCGGAATAGTGATGGGGGGAATCTTCCACCATGATGATGACCCGGACATTGGCATTTTCGGTATCGAATGCCACGTTTTTTTCATCTTCGAAATTTTTGATGATGGCCAGCAGCAGGTCGGCATTGCCCCCCCACATATAGGTGCGGTCAATGGCGGCCTGGTTTTCCAGGCACAGATACTGGCTGATATCGCAGTTGTTGTGCAAAAGCATGAAAAACGGCAGATCCGTGTATTTGAGTTTGACTTTTTCACCGAAGGTCTGCACGTCCATGCCGTCCAGGCTGGGCATGGCCAGGATCAGATCGAAATGTTTCTTTTCCAGCCGCTCAAATGCCTCGGTTGCCGAAGACACCCAGGTGAGCCGGGGGGGCCTGGACAGATTCAGTCCCTTGTATTCATGGATGATCCGGTTGGAAAGCCGGCCTTCCTCTTCCATGATGAACGCGTCATAGGGGCTGGAAACCAGGAGAATATCTCCCACCTTGTTGGCCATGAGTTCATGGTAGATTTTGATGCCTGATTCCTGGTTGAAGGAACTGTCCATATTGGTCTGTCCTTGGTCAAAAAAGTTGATATTTCACCAGTTTTCCATCCAGTCCGCCGATGGTCAACGGTTCTTTCCAGGAGGGTGCCAGAGGGACATGCTTGATATATCTGGAATCACCGAAATATACGAGAGCCGAGGACCTTCTGCACCGTTCCCGCAAAAACATCCCCAGTTCCTGGTAGAATCGTTTCATGTCATGCTCTTTTCCCAGGCGGATCCCGTAAGGAGGGTTGGTGACGATCAGGCTGTCTTGGATGGCGGGGATTTGCCGGAAATCGGTTTGCGTCACCAATACATCGGCACCGTGATGCAGCCCCATGAGATTGGTTTTTGACGCTGCCACTGCCTGTTCAGACATATCGCTGCCGGCAATGAGTCCCGGGGGCAGGGGGCGGATGTTCTGTTCTGCCGCCTGCCTGATCTCCTCCCACAGCCGGGAATCGAAATCCGGCAGGTGTTCGAATCCGAACCGGGTGCGGAACACCTGGGCCGGAATCCGGCAATACATCATCAGGGCTTCGGCCAGCAGGGTCCCGGAACCGCACATCGGGTCGTACAAAGGGATGGTGCCGTCCCACCCGCTTCTGCGGATGATGGCTGCGGCCACGGTTTCCTGCATGGGTGCGGTTACCGAGACTTCGCGGTATCCGCGCTTGTGCAGGGGACCTGTGGATGCATCCAGGGACAGGGTGGCCGTATCCCGGTGAAGATGAACATTGATCATGATATCGGGATTTTTGGGATCCACACTGGGCCGTCGGTTGGTGCGGTCCCTGAAATAATCGGCAATGGCATCCTTGACCCTGAGTCCGGCAAAATTGGAGTGGGTGATGCCGGATTCCGAGACATTGGCCGTGATGGAAAAGGTGTGTTTGGCAGTCATCAACTCTTCCCAGCGGATTTTTCTGGCTTCTCTGTACAGTGTATCCTTGTCCGGGCAGGCAAAGGTGATCAAGGGAATCAAAATCCGGGACAGCAGCCGGGACTGGTAGGTAATCCTGTAAAAAGCAGGTTTTGACGCGGTAAACCAGATGCCCCTGAATTCATGGGAAAGGTTTGTGGCGCCAAGTTCCGCCAGTTCTTCGCCGGCCATGATTTTGGCGGTTTCCGACACCTGGGCGAAATACCGGGATTCTTTTTCGTATATGTAGGTGAGTTTGGCCAGTTTCCGGGTTTTGCCCTGGCCTTTCTGCAGAATGGTTTTTTGGGTCACACCGGTATCCTTGACATGGGGTTGAGGGGTCATACGGTCTTTATATCACTTATCGGTTTTTTTGCAAACAGGTGCCGATGCCCAGAAGGTCCGCAAGATTGGCATCAGGATCTTTTACCGGCGTGATCCGGCCATTCGGCGAGGTCATCAATGTGGTGATGCCCGGTCCGTGTCCGGCCAGGCGGCAGTCCGAGTGCACCACGATGCCGATGCTCACCGCGCCTTTCCGATACGCCCGCCCATAGGCGTTGTCATGGTCCATCAATGCCACAAAATCTCCGAACCGCATTCTGTCCAGGTGATACCGGGCCACGGTGTCCGGGTCCGAGGTCATGACGTCATAATCTCCGGCCCCCACATGGGCCCGGCCCAGGCCGGACCCCATGCACGCCGCCGGTACCCGGGTGGTGACCGGTACGTTCAGCCCCCCGTTGCCGTCAGGGGTGATCTTCATTTTGT
The DNA here is from genome assembly GCA_040883135.1 of Desulfotignum sp. GTDB lineage: Bacteria > Desulfobacterota > Desulfobacteria > Desulfobacterales > Desulfobacteraceae > Desulfotignum. The sequence continues at coordinate 8,204 of JBFLKI010000063.1, forward strand.
GGAGCAGTAGGGGAGACAGGTTGAACAGCCGGATATCGGCAAAATCCAGCAATGCCAGTCCCTGGCCTCTGGCCCGGATCCGAATCCGGTCATCATAGCTCATCTGTTCCTTGACCGGCCGGTCAAACTCCACGATGATATGCTCGGATCCGCCATGGTGGCCGATCACCACCCCGGTCTCTCCTTTGGCTTCCCCGGAAAGAAGTTTGGCCTCATTGCCCACACAGGCCAGGAACTGAAGCGAATTGTTGGGAAAGTCATTGGGTTTGTCCGCATTGGCGGTGCAGGACACCCCGGGCTCGATATGGTCCCCGGCCAGGCCGAAGGCCGGGTCTCCCACCCCCACATTCAGGGTGATGCCGCCGATGCCGGGCAAAAGAAACGGCACGCCGTTGTGGTCCACTTTCCAGCCGGCCCCCACGCGGGGCGGACCGGGCCGGCATTCCATGAACATCTCCACGATCTGGTCTTCATTGGTTTTCAGCATGAGATTCTCCTGAATTAACGGGTTGAAGATCTTTTTTTCCGTCCGGCAGCCGGACCAGAAACGGCAGGGACAAAAACCCCGCCAGCGCACTGAAGACAAACATGTTCTCCATACCGGCCATATCCCCGATTACGCCCACCACCACCACGGCAAAGGACCGGACGGCAAAGGAAACCATCATGAACATGCCGTTGGCGGCGGACGGGTGTTTTTCCGCATTGTCCTGCACGATGGCCAGCATCACCGGTGTGGTTGACAAAACGGAAAAACCGGTAATCACGAGCATGGCAATTTTGAGGATGCCGCTGGTGTGAACAAAGAGCAGCAGGGCCACAGGCGCTGAGAGCATCGCCCAGAACAGCACTTTTCTGCGGCCTATCCAGTCGGACAGGGTGCCGGCTGACAAAACCCCTGCCACACCGAACGCCTCGTACAGTGCCAGGGCGGCTCCGCCGTACCAGAGGCTGCCGGTCTGCTGTTTGACAAACACGCTCAAAAAAATACCCATGGATGCGTGCATGCCGGCCCGGGCCGCCAGAATGCCGGACAGGGGCATCAGCACATGGCGGATTTCGGCAAACGCCTGTGTCAGGGAACCGTTTCGCTTGACCCCGGTTTTTATTGGCGGGGACTCCAGGGTCAGCCAGAGCAGCACGGAAGTCATCACGGCCAGGCCCAGCACCAGATAAAACCGGTCCATTCCCAGCCAGGACAGCAATGCCACCGCCATAATCGGTCCCAGGGTCCGTGCCAGCTCCCCGCCGGACATGAACAGACTCATGCCGCGGCCCTTTCGGATGCCGGAGTATCCGGCCACCAGCACAGGCGACGGCACATGATACAGGGCCGAGGAAATACCGGACAAAAACAGCAGCACCAGCAGCAGCGAATAGGACGGCGCCGCCATGATCAGACTCATGGGCAGGGCGGTCAGTGTCGGTGCCAGGATCACCAGCCACCGGGCCACATTTCTGTTGTCGGCAAACAGACCGATGAATGGGTTCAGCATGGCCGGCACCTGCATGACAAAGGATAAAAGTCCGGCCTGGCTCAGGGTCAACGAGAGTTTTTCAATGATCAGCGGCAGCAACGGGGGCAGAAAACTGGCGTACAGGTCATGAATAAAATGGGAAAAGGAGATCAGGGCCACCCGGGGGGTTTGGAATACGGTTTTTTTCATGACCCTTTCATACCATGATCTATCTGAAAAGTAAGGCAAAATTACGTATCAAAAAAATATAAAGCTTGATCCGTTAACAGATCGGTATTAATTTGACAAGTCAGGAGACGGAAAAAGTGAATCTCTGATGCCTGAAGGAGGTTATCATGACCGATCAGACCTTTGACGCATTTATCGTGGAAGAAACCGAAAACACCCGTTATTCCGGGAGTGTCCGGCAGACCCGGGTTTCAGATCTGCCCGAAGGGGATGTCCTGGTCCGGGTTCAGTACTCCTCTCTCAATTACAAGGATGCCCTGTCGGCTACCGGCAACAAAGGGGTGACCCGGAACTATCCCCACACCCCGGGCATTGATGCCGCCGGCACGGTGGTGGACAGTCGGACCTCTGATTTTTCCCCGGGGGACAAGGTGATTGTCACTTCCTATGATCTGGGTATGAACACTTCCGGCGGATTCGGTCAATATATCCGGGTGCCGGCAAACTGGGTGGTACCTCTGCCGGACGGCCTCACCCTGGAAGAGAGCATGATCCTGGGAACCGCCGGATTCACGGCGGCCATGTCCGTTGAAAA
>JBFLKI010000064.1:0-7895 GCA_040883135.1 Desulfotignum sp.
ACCTGGTTGGCCACCGCACTGGTATCTTGAAGAGAGCGCCTGGCCGAACGATAGTTCTGCAGCCAGAACAGGGAGATGAATCCGGCCATTCCCAGAATGACCAGAACCCCGGATATGATCAACGTGTTGCGCACATCCTCCTGACGCGCGTCAATAAACGGACGGGGATCCAGACCAACCACCATGACCGCGTCTTTGCCGGCACTTGTCCCGGGAAAACACCAGTCATTGTCCATTCCCATGCCATGCCCCGACATCATCCGTGTCATACGGCGGGACATCCAGTTGGTTTGATCGGTTATGGGACGGAAATAACGGTACACCTCAAATATCTCCTGCCGGCTGTCAATGCGTTTCATACGCCAGCTGACCGCTTCTGGTGAATCCGGCCGGATTTTTGGCAATTCTGGATCGATCCTGGTGCCGATAAGATCATGATTACTGCTGGCCAGAACTACCCCCTTCTGATCTGCCACAGTGATATAAAGAATATCGGAAAGCTGGGCGGTCTCATTGATCAGGGTCTGGACCTGCTGGGCACCCCACATCATCCCCATCATCCCGGTCCGGGCACCGGCTTCCACCGCCTGGATAACAGCGGCACCTTTTTCACTCAGGATCCGGGACATGTATTTTTCCTCCCGGCTGTAGTTCTGATAGGCCAGCACCAATGCAACCACCAAGAGGATGCCCACTGAACCAATGATCACCCAGGGGGAAATATTCAGGCCGATCCGGTTTTGACGGGAGGTGTCAGGGCGCATGATGGTGTCTTTTTTTTTCTGCATGAAGATCCATTACCACATAATTGGGTATTTTGGCAACAGGTTCCCGTGTCTGAACATATAAACGGGTAATATGGCCCCACTTTGTTCCATCTGTTTTTTTAGACTCCCTGGAACATTTAATATTTTATTGAAGTATTTTCATTAATTTCAAATAGATATGTTTTTTATTGACTCGGTGGCACACAATTTGGAGATACATATAATCAACGGCACACAGGGTGCCATAACGCAGAAGACCAAAAACAACACAACGGAGGGAACAATCATGAAAAAGACCATGTTGATACTTGCGGCAATTTCTTTAATCGCATTAATCGGAACCCAGGCATTAGCCTGTTACTGGGATGGTTATTGGGGCGGCCCTACGGGTGGACCCGCGGCCGGAAATTATGACGGCAATTATCAGGAGTTCTATGACAAAACCGTTCAACTCAGGCATGAGCTTGCCGCTAAAAAGGGCGAGTACAATGCTCTGATGGCAACGTCCAATCCCGATCCTGAGCGGACAGCGGAGCTGGGTCGTGAAATTGCAGCTCTACACGATCAGTTGAGAGTCCAGGCCCGCGCGTATAACCTGCCTGCACGGCACAATGCTGGCCATCACGGGCGCATGGGCGGTGGATACGGACGTGGTTGCTGGTAGTCAAACTACTTTCACCGGGATGAGACAGCTGGGTCTGAGCTGGCTGTCTCATCCTCAACCTGAAAAAAGGAGAATTGGTTATGTGGGGCTGTAATTATGGACCCATGTCTGGTGGCTGGTGGGGAATTTTTCTGCCGGGGAACCTGTTTTCGCTGCTTTTATGGGGTATGGTAATATTATTGATAGTGTTTCTTGTTCTTCGGATCTTCAAGTCCCAGTCGCATGAGCAGCGGTGGCCGGCACAGGACCGTTTTGACTCAGAGGCAATTTTGAAGGCACGATATGCAAAAGGAGAGATTACACGGGAAGAATTTCTCAAAATGAAACAAACGCTCTCCAGTTCATAAAGGATCGTAATCGAAATCATACCCGCTGGGCAATATCGTTACCAAACGGACCAACAACTCAAATAAGTTTCTTAGAATTTTACCCTTCGGTACGTCCAGACAAAAATGATTTTACATGCTGAAACAATGAGAACTTTTGCCCTGTAAAAATTGAACTGGGAAGCGGTCTCTGGATGCCATGGCCGATGATTTTCTGAAAAATATTAAATATTGCAATTGTATCCATGATTTTTCAGAACCGTTAATTATCACGTAGCGGATTATCATTGATACAGAAATTCAGCTATTTTGACCAAGACATGGAAGGGTTTTCCTCTTATGTGATGTTACGCATGTTAAGAGCCAAGGATGCCTGACTTCTAATATGAAATTATTTTATAATTCTCTTTATTCCGGTTGCTGAAAGAATCCTTGCCCGGTCTGTCTCGTTCATAGGAAAGGGCGGTGTGCTTAATGGTGCCCGCCCTGAAATGGCTGTTGGTCAACTCTCGCACCAAGTCAACCACCAGGGTGATTTTACCGGCATCGGGATGCCTGATGATCTGTAAAATTTTCTTGTTCACTGCCGCTTCCTGCAACTGTATGACAACAATAATGAAACCTAAAATATCCTTGAGTAAATCCTTTTTACCGGGTTACGGAATTAAATTTAATATTATTGTGGCTATTATCATTACTCTTTAAGTCTGATCCCAAGCTTGACAAAGGGCATCTGCTGCTGCATAATGTGAATTGTGAATCACAATTCTTTTCGATGGAGGATGTATGGCGGCCCCCAAAACACAAACCCATGAGCGCCAGGAACAGATCACCCAGGCTGCCCTTGACTTGATCAATGAACAGGGAGTTTCTGGACTGAGCATTGCCGGTATTGCCCGGCGGGTGGGGATTGTCCCCTCGGCGTTGTACCGGCATTTTGCCAGCAAGGATGCGGTGCTCGATGCCGTGCTGAACCTGATCCAACAACATCTTCTGGACAATGTTGCCCATGTCCGGGGGAAAACGCCGATTCCCCTTAAGCAGCTCAACCTGCTGTTTATTCGCCATATTGCTATGCTCAGCGAAAACCAGGCCATCCCCCATGTGGTGTTTTCTGATGCCGTATATAACGGAAAACCTGACCGTAAAGCCAAAGTCGCACAGATTATCACCAGCTACCTCAAAGAAGTCGAAACCATCATTGAATCCGGCCGTCAGGACGGCACCATTTGCAAAGAGGTGGTCCCTGCCACGGCATCTGTCATGTTTTTAGGTATGGTCATGCCGGCGGTGGTTCTCTGGAATGTGTCAGAAGGAAACTTTGATATGGCCGCCCACATCGACACTGCCTGGCCGGCATATGAACGGAGTATTGCCGTGCAAATCCCGAAAGAGGCATCATGAAACAGATCATTTACAGACTGGGAAAAGTGCTGCTGGTCCTGTTGCCCGTCGTCGCCGCATCAGGGATAACGATGTATCTGGTGACCCACAAACCGGGCCCGTCACAAAAACCGGCCACAGAAGCGGTCCAGACCCTGCGGGTGATCCCGGCCCCGGTGGTGGACCTGGTGCCCCGGGCCGAAGGATACGGGGTGGCGGAACCGGTACGGGTATGGGAGGCGGTATCAGAAGTCAAGGGCCGTGTGATCGCCACCCACCCGAACCTGCAGACCGGGCAGTTGATCAAAAAAGACCACCTGCTGGTAAGCATCGACCCCACGGAATACCGCCTGGCAAAGGCCCGCCTGGAAGCGGCCATTGCGGAAACCCGGGCAAAAATCGCAGAACTGGATCAGAACGAAACCAATACCCGGCAGATGGTGGCCATTGAAACCCAGTCCCTGGCCCTGTCTCAAAAAATGCTGAAACGAAAGCAGCAGGTGGTATCCCGCAATGCCGTATCCAGAGATGAGGTGGACCGGGAAGAAAAAAATTTTCTGGTCCAGAAGCAGGCATTGCAGCACCTTAAAAACACCCTGGCCCTGATTCCTTCCCAGCGAAAGGCCCTGCGTGCGGCCCTGGATCTGAACCAGGCCGGCCTCGAACAGGCACAGATCGATCTGGAAAAAACACAGATCCTTGCCCCGTTTGACTGCCGTCTGGCGGATGTCAATATCGAACCCGGCCAGTTTGTGGGGGCGGGCCAGGCCCTTTTCAAAGCCCATGGCATCGATGCCACCCAGATCAATGCCCGGTTCCGGATGGAAACCCTGCGGCATCTTTTGGGGAGCCATTCGGAAACACAGCTCCTGGGTCCGGGAATGGACACAGACATCTTCCGACAGTTGTTTGCCGGGATCACCGCCAAGGTCACCCTGCAAAATACGGACTGGTCTGTCACGTGGGAGGCACGCGTTGACCGCCTCAAAGAATCAGTGTCCTCCGGCACCCGGGAAATCCAGGTGATGACCGTGGTGGACCGGCCCTATGCGGAGGCGGTCCCGGGCAAACGTCCGCCCCTGATGCCGGGCATGTTCTGCCATGTGGCGCTGACCGCCCCGCCCCGGCCCGGACAGGTGGTGCTGCCCCGGACGGCGGTCCATGGCAGCACCGTGTATCTGGTGGGACCGGACAACCGGCTGGAAAAAAAAACCGTGACCGTGGGGTTTGCCCAGTCCGAGTTTGTCATCATTGCATCCGGCCTGTCCGGCGAAGAACGGGTGTTGGTATCGGATCCGGCATTTGCCATTGTTGGCATGAAAGTGCAGCCTGTCATGGATGATGAATTGCTGGAGCGTCTGAAACACCTGGCCCGGGCACAAGGCATCACCCCATGATCCGCTTTTTTGCCGACCACCCCACCGGGGCCAACCTGCTGATGCTGGCTTTTCTCATCGCCGGATTTTTGAGCCTGCCCCATATCCTCAAGGAAACCCAGCCGGATTTTGCCCCCACGGAAGTGGAGATCCGCATCAAATACCCCGGAGCCACGGCCGGAGAAGTGGAGGAAGTGATCTGCCAGCGGGTGGAAAACGCTGTTGACGGCATCAATTATGTCAAAGAAATCCGGGCCGATGCCAGAGAGGGCGTAGCCGTCATTGTGGTTGAAATGGCTTCTTCCGGCGATATTCAGACATTTATCCGGGAGATCGATACCCAGATCAATGCCATTGATGACTTTCCCAAAGAAGTGGAACCGCCGGTGATTAAGGAGCTGGGCCGGACCGATCCCGTGCTGTCCGTGCTGGTGTCCGGCCCCATGGATCTGCCGGATCTCAAAGCCTATTGTGAAGATGTCAAAGACCGGCTCCAGGAATCCGGTGTGGCCCTGGTGACCATCCAGGGGTTTTCCGATCACCAGCTGCGGATATCACTGTCTGACGCCGCCTTGCGAAAGACCGGACTGACCGCGGCCCGGGTGGCGGAACAGATCGCAGCCAAAAACAAAGATATCCCGCTGGGCCTGCTGGAAACCCGGGAAAGAGATATCCTGCTCCGGCTGGTGGACCAGCGCCGCACCGTGGCATCTTTGGAGAACCTGGTGATTTTCGCCACCCCCGAAGGCGGGGAAATCCGCCTCAAAGACATCGCCACCGTGACAAATCTGTTTGAGTCTCCCGAAGAAAAAATCATAATGAACGGGCAGACCCAGGCCCTTCTTGCCATAGAAAAATCCAAGACCCAGGATGCGGTCCAGGTGGCCCAAAAAGCTACGGCTTTTATATCTGAAGAGCGGGACCGGTTTCCACAGCTCACCCTCACCCTCACCCAGGACCACACACAGATTCTCACAGACCGTCTGACCATGCTGGTGAAAAACGGGATCCAGGGGATTTTGCTGGTGTTTGCCTTTATGTGGCTGTTCTTCAACATCCGGATCTCGTTGTGGGTGGTGATGGGACTGCCGGTTTCTTTTCTCGGGGCCTTTATCCTGGTGCCTCACCTGGGATTGAGCATCAACATGTTCACAATGGTGGGCATGCTCATGGCCATCGGTCTGCTCATGGATGATGCCATTGTGCTGGCGGAAAACATCATGACCCATCGCCAGACCGGCAAGCCGCCCCTGACAGCGGCCGTGGACGGGGTCAGGGAGGTGGGTGCCGGGGTGATCTCCTCGTTTATCACCACTATCTGTATTCTGGGACCCCTGGCCTTTATCGGGGGCCAGATCGGCCGGGTTCTCAAAGTGGTGCCCATGATGCTGATCCTGGTGCTGGCCATCAGCCTCATTGAAGCGTTCTGGATTCTTCCCCGGCACCTGAATCATGCCATGCATCAGTTTGACCTGAATCAGCCCAACCGGTTCCGCCGGGGGTTTGACCGGTTTTTTGACTGGGTGCGCACCCGGGTGCTGGGACGGGTCATACGGGTGCTGCTCATCTGGCGGTATCTGGTGGTAACTGTGGTGATGGGCCTGCTGATTCTGTCCGTGGGCATGGTGGCATCCGGAAAAATCAAGTTCCAGGGATTTCCCGAACTGGAAGGAAATTTAGTCACAGCCCAGTTGCTGATGCCCCAGGGAACCCCGCTGCACGTCACCGAAAACACGGTATCCCGGATCCTGGATGCCCTGTCCCGCACCAACAAGCAGTTTTCTTCTGCCCAGCCCGGCGGCTTAGATCTGGTGGAAAACACCTATGTCCAGTTCAACGTCAATACGGAGGCCTTTGAAAACGGTCCCCATGTGGCCACCATTTATGTGGACCTGCTCACGGCGGAAAAACGGTCCGGCACCATCGATGCCTACCTGGCGGAATGGCGCAATCAGATCGGTGATCTGCCGGACGTGGTCAACCTGACCTTGAGCGAACCCGGATTCGGTCCGGGGGGACGGCCCATTGAGATCCGCCTGCGGGGTAAGGATCTGGACCGGCTGAAACAGGCGGTTACCGACCTGAAAACCTGGTTCAACCAGTTTGACGGGGTAGTGAATCTGGCGGATGACCTGCGGCCGGGAAAACCCGAGCTGCGCATGAAAATTAAGCCCGGCGCCCACGGCATGGAGTTGGATGCGGCCGAGGTGGGCCGCCAGCTGCGGGCCGCATTCCAGGGTATTGCCGCCGATGAAATCCAGGTAGGACCTGAATCCTATGAGATCGATGTCCAGCTGGCGGACATGGACAAAAACAGCCTGCAGCAACTGGAAGATTTCCATCTGATCCGCCCGGACGGCACAAGGATTCCCCTGCCTGCCGTAATGACTTGGGAAATGGGCCGGGACTGGGCCAGAATCGCCCGGTTCAACGGTATGCGGGCCGTGACCCTGAGAGGGGATGTGGATACGCGCCTGGCCAACACCAAAGAACTCATGGCCCGGTTCAACAACACCTATCAACAGGAATTTACCGAAACTTATCCGGATATCCGGCTGACCATTGCCGGGTCTCTGGAAGAAACCACGTATGCCCAGAAATCGATGTTCCGCTCCATGATGATCGGGTTTATCGGTATTTTCATTCTGTTGAGTTTTCAGTTCAGAACCTTTACCGAACCGGTCATCGTGATGATGGCCATCCCGTTTTCCCTCATCGGCGTGATCTGGGGCCACGGCCTGATGGGCGTGCCCATCTCCATGCCCAGCCTGCTGGGATTCATTGCGTTGGGGGGCATTGTGGTCAATGATTCCATATTGCTGGTACTTTTTTTAAAAAATGCCAGAAAACAGGGCAAATCCATTTATGAGGCTGCAGCCCGGGCCAGCCAGGACCGGTTCCGGGCGGTGCTGCTCACCTCCTTCACCACCATTGCCGGGCTTTTGCCCCTGCTGCTTGAAAAAAGTCTTCAGGCCCAGATCCTGGTGCCGCTGGTCATCAGCACCTCCTTCGGCCTGATGGCCAGCACCACCATGGTGCTGCTGGTTATTCCGTGCATGTATATGATTCTGGGCGATCTGGGCGTTGTGGAAAACATCTCTGTGTATCCGGGTGCCAAGCCCGATGCAAATACTACAAAAAAAAAAGGTACATTAATCAGTGTCAAAGTATTAAGCACTCATCTGTATTAGCTTATCGCCAAAGTAAAGACCAGCCGGCCCCAAAAACCAAATGACCGGCTTATACAGACAGCGAAACGCAACACATAACTCAAGGAGGGATCACCATGTTCTGTTTTCAATGTCAGGAAACCGCCAAAAACACCGGATGCACCGTCAGAGGCGTATGCGGCAAGGAAGAAACAACCGCCAATCTTCAG
>JBFLKI010000065.1:0-4210 GCA_040883135.1 Desulfotignum sp.
CGCAAAAGAAATGATGACAGAAGGTGCCTTTCAACAGGCGGGCAGTGTGTTGAGTCAAGCTAAAAATATGGCTCGTGAAGAAGCCCAAAAAAAATCATCGCCAGAGATCAAAAAAATCCTGAACAAACTTCAATCCGATGAGCAAATTTCCGCTGAGGAGATTGCCCTTATTAAGGCCTGGATCGTTGGAGATGCAAGTGAATACACAAAAATGGAAAACAATTTTCAAGATTGGGTGTCTGAATATGAAAGGCTTCAAAAATCACTGGCCAGCTATGAAAATAAAGACTGTTCCTTTAAGGAGTTGCTGATGCTTCATGGAATATTGGAAGATGCCACAAGGGTCAGCTACGACATCGCCAATTTTCTGGAGAACAAAGAAAGAATCAGGAAATTCGAATCGGCTGTCGGGGATGGTATAGATGCGCGTGAACGAGAAATTCTGGCAAACGTCTTGATTGGGAAATTACAATCGCCCGATGCTTGAAACCTGCCCGCATCGGGTATAAATACGGCATCCCACCCCTTTTTGGGGAGATACGGGTTATTTTTTTGCTAATTCAGTGCTGACCGATGCCATTACCTGAGGGTCACCGAACCGTTATGTGTCCGTAAAAAAATCCGGCCGTCCCCGGTCCCAATCCGGCCGTCCAGGTAATTTTTTTCAATCCGGCCCGATACCGTGACCGGGCGGACAACATTTATCGAACCATTATGGGTGGATATATTTAACAAAGCGGACAAGTCGTCCGGAGTATCGATTTCGATACTGCCGTTATGGGTGCTGATGTTTGTATCCAGGGGATTGAGGTTTTCTTTATCGTACCGGATTCGGACAGGCCCATTGTGCGTCTGGGCCTGAACCCGGCCGGAAACCTGAAGACAGTCGATACTGCCATTATGAGTCAACAGGTGGGTGGGATCCAACATGCGTTCGACATTGATGGCGCCATTATGGGTTTCAAATTCCAGACGGGTTTTTGAAGGCAGCAGTATATGATAATCGATGCTGTAGTCCTGTGTCTCAATCAATGCGGGGTTGATGATGCGGGCGGTCAGGCCGTCGCGGGTGGAATCCAGGACGATGTCGATACGTTCAGCTATTTTTTTGGCTTCATCCACTGTCTGCGCCCTGCCGGTAATGACGGCGGTTACATCACAGGTCGGAGTTTCGATGCCGGTGGCTCTGATCGCACCGTTGTGAATTTTTGCCTTAAACGTCTGACCGGCCTCAAACCTTTGTGACAGATGAATCCTTCTTTGATATTTTGCTCCGAGACTGCAGCCTGGAGACAGGAAAACAAATGCAGCCAGGCCGATATAAAGCCAAAATTTTTTCCTTTGAATGATTCGAACTGTTTTCATTTTTCACCTCCCGGTTGAATCGTTTCTTTCTATGCCGGTCCCCAGCCACAAAACAGACTATCTGCCATTGACCCGGCTTTGATCCTGATTTGGGGTATCTTCCAGCCAACTGCCGGTATTTACGAGAACAGACAGCTGGGCATCTTTCTTTTTTTCATACATGATCAGATCATCCAGGCCGTCATGATTGATATCTGCAATCAGTCTGAAAGGATAGGTCGGCACATCGGCCTGATGATTTTTTGACGACAACAGCGGTTTTTCCTGAAGGGTCTGATAAATGGTTACTTTCCCGTCTGTGGCGATCAGAAGGTCCGGGTATCCGTCTGCGTTAAAGTCCCCTTCAAGGCTCGGCCAGATTCCTTTAAAATGGATCCCCTGGGTTAACTCCAGATGATATTTTGTCTTGTTAAAAAAATCCGGGGCGTCACTGAACCGCTGCTCTTTTTGAAACAGGTGAACCGACGTATACACGTCCACCTGTTTGGAGATCAGATTTTTAACGGTATTCCAGAATCCAAGCTCGATGTTGGAGAACAAAAGATCTTTAAGACCGTCATGATTGATATCCCGGATACAGATGCCCGGCGAGATGCCATAAAACGTGATGACCTGATCCGGATGGTCTGAAAATGGCTGATTCAGCGTCTGTTGATTCAAAAAAACCAACACCTCCGCTTTTCGTTCCAGAAACCCCCCGGCCCCCTGCCCAAAGGTCAGGATGATATCCGTAAATCCGTCATTGTTGAGATCCGAAGGGATCGCATGAAAATATGAATCCCACTCTTCCTCTCCATCCGACCGGCCGGGCAGAGTGACGGCGACAGCCGGTGTCTGTGATATTCTCCCTCCGGAAAGAGACGGATAGACAAAAATGGTTTCCTGCTCGGTGAGGATCAGGTCCGCTGTCCCGTCTCCGTTGAAATCCTGTGAAAAAATGTTGGGAAGCCTGTAATCCATCCGCAGTGAAAAACTTTTCAGAATTCCGTCATCGTCATGACCGCTGTACAAAAAAGTCCTTGGGATCATGGAGATCTTTTCCGCCGGCAGCCAATTGCCTCCCGGGGCCTGCCTGAATAAAACAAATGCATCAAATTGCGGCAGCAGCAGCATTTTCCGGCCGTCACCCTGCCAGTCAGACAACAGGGTCATCCTTGGCAGCCCCCCGGCTGCAGGGAAAACCGTGGCAGTGGGTCTGCTTATCAGAGCATGTGACGTTGTCGAATACAGGCCGTTCTTCTGCCTGGCATAATAGGAAATTCCCTTTGGTGTCAGGAAAAAGATTTCTTTTCCCGGAGACGCGGCCACATCTCCTACTTCAAAAAGTGTGGCATCCGGATCGACCTCCCACTGCTGCCGGGGTTCCGGCCCATAATTTAAATCGGCATCCGCCTCAAATACCGCAATCCAGCGCCGTTCCCCCGGATAGATTCCGGTTTTTTTGATGACGACAAGTTCCGATGGGCCGCTGTCATCCAGATCGGCGGACAGGACGGCAAGGGTTCTGTCCGCCAGCGCTAATGACCGGACCCTGAAAAGCTCTGTGCACTGAGCCGGGACGGCTGCACCGGCCACAGTCACAACAATCATAAGATGAACGGCATGGCGGGAAATGAATCGTTTGAGATATCCCCTGTATTGATGGATGTTCACGGCGGTGTCTCCCTGTTGGAATAGATGAGCCGTCATGGGCTATTGGCGGATTATTTTGCACGCCCCTTTTAACCGGATAGATTCTCTGGATATTTCGCCCTGGTATTCAACCGTTCCTGCCCCTTCCATTTTACCGGTCAGTTCTCCACCGGTCATGGTCAGATCTATTTTTGCCGTGCCTTTACAGGCAATTGAAACGTCATGGGCTGGAAACTGTTCAAAATCCAGATTTGAAACCCCCTTGCCGGTGAGGGTTAACTGTCTGGTTCGGCCGTCTGTGCCTTTCACCGATGTAATCCCCTCAGAATCTATGATGAGGGTTTCAAGATCAAATCCTGAAACGGATGCTTCCGCGATCCCTCTGGTCTGCAGCAGGTGTATCTCCGGCATGGACATTTTAAGATGCAGTCTGCGGTTGTCATGTTGCCGTTTCTCCATATGAAGCTCTATTAAATTATTCTGCTGCTTTATCCAGAGGGTTTCCAGAAGATCTCCCGGGCCGGTCACCGTCATTTTCTCATCGTCTGATCCGACAATTTCAACATCCCAGTTCCCTTTCAGGCTGAGTGATGTCACACCGCGGGTGTGCATCATTCGGTAACTCTTTTCTGATTTTCCTGAAGGGTCACTGTCTGGCGGCAAATGGTCATTCAATGAAATTCTGACCATAATCAAAAAGACGAGAAAGGTTACAAGGACAACCAAAACAGAACCAGCCAATATCCGGTTGCTCTTTTTCATTTTGTTTCCTCCTGATATTCTTTGTAAAGCATGGACAACTCATCGAAATCCATATCGAGCAGGTCAACTGTTTTGAACAGCTGAGGCAGTTCATCACGGATAAAATTGGATTTATACAGGCGGCGGGTGGTTTTCAATCCGTCGGGCGCCACGAAATATCCAATGCCCCTTTTGTTGAAAATGATCCCCTGCTGCTGTAGAAAAGCATACGCCCGCATGACCGTATTGGGGTTCACCTCCAGATCCACCGCCATTTCACGCACCGAGGGAATGCGGTTGTTTTCCTGCCAGTCCTGCAGCAGGATCCGTTCACACATCAGGTCGGCAATTTGAAGGTAAATGGCATCCTTTTTCTGAAACTCCATATCAACGCTCCGTTTCGGTGTGTCGAAAGTAGCAGATCGTCCAGGAAACAATGGGGATCCCCACGAGGGTAAAAAGCTTGATGGAC
>JBFLKI010000066.1:0-5080 GCA_040883135.1 Desulfotignum sp.
AGGCCGGCAATATCGGCGACTGGGTTCAGCGGTGGGGCGGTGATTACGGGGCCATGATCGTGCTGGATGCCGACAGCGTCATGAGTGCGGATGCCGTGGTGACCCTGTCCCGCCGCCTGGCGGCATCCCCGGGGGTGGGGCTGATTCAGACCCTGCCGACAATTGTGTTTGCCGACACCCTTTACGGCCGGGTGCAGCAGTTTGCCAATCACTGCTTCGGCCCGGTCTATGCGGCGGGGTTGTCCTGCTGGCATGGTTTGTCGTCCAATTTCTGGGGGCACAATGCCATCATCCGCACCCAGGCATTTGCCCAATCCTGCCACCTTCCGATTCTGTCCGGCAAACCGCCGTTCGGCGGCCATGTGTTGAGTCACGACTTCATCGAGGCGGCCCTGCTTCGCCGGGCCGGCTGGGGGGTGCGGTTTGATACCGATATTCGGGCGTCATTTGAACAGGCACCGCCATCGCTCATCGATGTGCTTGTTCGGGATCGCAGATGGTGTCAGGGCAATCTGCAGCACACCCGGTTTCTGTTTGCTCATGGGCTTGTGCTGCCCACCCGGCTGCATCTTTTTTCAGGGATCATGTCCTACTTGAGCGCTGTTTTCTGGTTGTCGTTGATTCTTGTGGGACTTGCCATTGCCGTTCAGGCGGCGTTTGTCCGTCCGGAGTATTTTGCCAACCCGTCCCTGTTTCCAACCTGGCCGGTATTTGATTCGGAACGTGCCCTGCGGTTGTTTGTCGTGTCAATGGCCATTGTGCTGGCACCGAAACTGTTCGGCTGGTTTGCCGCCATGGTTCACGTTCGCCAATGCCTGCGATTCGGCGGGCCGTTCCTGCTGACCCTCAGCACATTGCTGGAAATGGTGGTGTCAGGGTTATACGCCCCGATTCTGATGGTATCCCAGTTTGGCGTGGTGTTTTCCATATTGAGAGGCAAAGACAGCGGCTGGCTGCCCCAGTCACGGGAGGACGGGGCACTGGGCTGGAAATCGGTGGCGCGCCACCATGCCGGCCACACACTCTTTGGTACCGCCCTTGCCGTCCTCTCGCTGATGCTGAGCAAAGCGCTCTTTTTCTGGCTGCTGCCGGTGTCTGCCGGGTTGATCCTGTCGATCCCCCTGTCATGGGTCAGCGGGGGGACCCGGCGGACAAAATGGCTTAAAATGACCGGATTGCTTCGTGCCCCGGAAGAAAAAAAGCCGGTGCAAATCCTGGTTCAATTAAAGCAGAAACTGGCTGACATGCCGAAACCCCTGAAAACAGGAGCTTTAACCCGGCTGGTCAATGATCCGCATCTGTTTGAATGGCATCTGTCTCAGCTGCCGGAAACCCAAGAAAAGAAACAAACCTTTGACCCGTCCAGAATAATCGCAGAATGGAAACTGAAGCACGCGGACAGCATCAAGCACCTGGAATCATGGCTGGAACCGGCGGAAGCGCTGACCCTGTTACGGGATCCCGATTGCCTGAACCGGTTGCAGAGAATCGGTGCCGATGCCGGTAACCGAATCACTTTTCCCAATGCCGGCCGCAGTCCTCTTGATCGGGAAGCCCTGTCCCCGGGCGCAGTTGACGGCAGATCCGGACGCAAACCTCTTGCCGGCAGGCTGCCCCGGGATACCTGGGATACGTTTTCACAGCAAATATTATAATGCGGTGCCTGCCCGCCGGAATGGCCGCTATTCTCCGATGACCTTGACCAGGACCCGTTTTTTTCTTCGACCGTCAAACTCCCCGTAGAAAATCCGTTCCCAGGTGCCGAAATCCAGTTTTCCGTCTGTGACGGCGATCACGCTTTCCCGGCCCATGATCTGCCGTTTCATGTGGGCATCGGCATTATCTTCCCCCACATTGTGCCGGTAGCCGGATACCGGTTCATGGGGGGCCAGTTTCTCCAGCCATGTGTCATAATCCTGGTGCAGTCCTGATTCGTCATCGTTGATGAACACCGAAGCGGTGATGTGCATGGCGTTCACAAGGACCAGGCCATCTTTGATCCCGCTCTCGTCGATGCACTGCTGCACATCCGGAGTGATATTGATGAACGCCCGCCGGGACGGGACATTGAACCACAGCTCTTTTCGAAAGGCTTTCATGATATCCTTTTAAGTGATTGAGGGTCACAATGAATTGATTAAAAATATAAATCACCGGTAATATAAATTCAAGCGTTGATCCGTCAGGGATCAGCGTTTTCCTGACATTTCGGGCTATAGCGATTGACAATTTTTCAGCTGGTTGATATTGCCTAATCGCAAAAAGTCAAACAGGCCAAGATCATGAGAACTGAAAAACGATATACTGACTATAACAGCTACCTGAGGAATCTTTTCGGCGAGCGGGTTCAGAAAATCGCCGTGGATGCCGGTTTGACCTGCCCCAACCGGGACGGAAGCCTGTCGAATAAAGGCTGTATCTACTGTAATGCCACAGGATCCGGCACCGGCGCTTTTGCCCGGGGCATGGGTATCCGGGAACAGATCGAGGCCGGCAAGATTCCCATGATGAAAAAATACAAGGCAAGGAAATTTCTGGCTTATTTTCAGTCGTTTACCAATACCTACACCTCGATTGAAAATATGCAGCAGATGTATGACGCCGCGTTTTCCTGCAAGGGGGTGGTGGGCATGGCCGTGGGTACCCGGCCCGATTGTGTGGATGAACCGAAGCTGGACCTGATTGCATCCTATGCGAAGAAGTATCTGGTGTGGCTGGAATACGGGCTCCAGTCGGTTCATGACACCACCCTGGCGTTCATCAACCGGGGGCATATGCTGAAAGATTTTGAAAACGCCGTGGCCATGACCCGGGGAAGGGGCATCCGGATCTGCGCCCATGTGATCCTGGGGTTACCCGGAGAAACCAGGGACATGATGCTGGACACGGCCCGGTATCTGGCAGGGTCCGGCATTGACGGGGTCAAAATCCACCTGCTGTATGTGATCAAGGACACGCCCCTGGACCGTCTGTTTCTGGCGGGAGCGTATCAGCCCATGACACAGCCGGCGTATGTGGAAACCGTGTGTGATTTTCTGGAGCTGTTGCCCGAACAGATGGTGATTCAGCGGATCACGGGCGATCCCCACGGCAGTGAGCTGCGGGCCCCGGCCTGGGCCGGCCGGTACCGGGAAACCTTCAACTTGATCCAGCAGGCCCTGGAACGGCGGGATACCTTTCAGGGGAAAAAATATCAGCCGGAAAATCCGGCCTGAGAACCCGGTTTTCGGCCGGACGGGTCACTGGACAAAGGCGTGAAACCCGCGAGATGCGAATTCCGTAAATCCGTCTGAAGTCTTTTGAATGATCAGGCATTCCACATGTTCCAGAGAGTCCACCAGGACCAGGCTGTCCTTTGGGTCCATCACCATGAGCGCCGTGGCCAGGGCATCGGCAAAGGTGCAGGTGCCGGCAATGACCGATGCGCTGACCACCTGGTTGTCCACGGGATATCCGGTTTTGGGATCGATGATGTGGGAATAGATCTTTCCCTGAACTTCAAAATAATTGCGGTAATCCCCGCTGGTGGCAATGGCCCGGTTTTCCAGATTCACCACCTTGTAAAGGCCGCCATCGGACCCGGTTTTCAACGGATGGGTAATGCCCACGGACCAGGGTTTTTTATGGCGGTTCGTTCCTGAGCCGTACAGCTCGCCCCCGATCTCCACCAGAAAGTCGTCAATCCCGGATTCGGTCAGCACTCCGGCAACGGCATCCACACCGTATCCCTTGGCAATGGAGCCCAGATCCAGGGTGATGCCCGGTTTTGTTTTCTTCACATGGGTGTTTTCAAACACCAGGTGCTGAAATCCGGACAGGGCAAGGGCTTCGGCGATGGCACCCGGGTCCGGCAGGGTGTCGGCGGGTTGCCGGGTCCCGAATCCCCACAGGTCCACCAAGGGCTTGACCGTGCCGTCCCAGGCCCCGTCCGTCAAGGTGAACACGGTCCTGGCCGTGTCCATGACCCGGGCGAAATCGCGGGACAGACGGAACGGTTGGTCGGGTTCTGTCCGGTTGAACCGGGACAGGTCACTGTTTGGATCATACATGGACAGCCCGGCATTGACCTGTGCCAGCCGGGTGTCGATTTGTTGCTGCCACAGGGCCATGGATTGTTTTCTGGATGACACCAGCTTGACCGTGTAAAACGTGCCCATGGCGCGGCCCTGGATCGTGTATTCCCGTGCCTGGGCCGGACCACTGAGGCCCAGAAAGAGCATGGCGGCCAGGAAAAGGAGGGTCAGGTCTTTATGGGCAGTCTTCATAAGGTTTATTCCTTGTTTGGTGAATCATTCAGGCCATAATATTCCACATCCCGAATTTCCTCAACCCTGAAGGATCTTTCCAGTTCTTTAAGCCGCATATCGGGAGAAATGAACCTGAAATAAAAAAAAACATGGCGGAGCAGATTCCACCCGGGCATTTATCTCATATCCGCAGCACACCGTGTGGGGTTCTGGTTATTTTGCGATGCAGTGCCGCAGAAAGACTTATACCTAAGACTTTGCGGGTATCTGCCGGATCGATGATACCGTCATCCCACAGTTCTGATGTGGCATAATAGGCACTGCTTTTTTCCATGTAATCTTTTGAAACCTCTTCTTTGATTTTTTGAACAGCTTTCGGGGATAAGGTTTTTCCCTGACGTTTGAGTGCGTTGATATTGATCTGAGTCAATGTTTTAATGGCCTGTTCCATGCCCATTACGGAAATCTGGGAATTGGGCCAGGAAAACAGAAACCGGGCATCAAATGCCCGGCCGCACATGGCATAGTTGCCGGCCCCGAAACTGCCGTTGGTCATGATGGTCAGTTTGGGCACACAAAGATTGCTCTGCACCATGAGCATTTTTGCGCCGTCTTTGGTGATGCCGCCGTGCTCATAAGATTTGCCGATCATGAATCCAGTGATGTTCTGTAAAAAAATGACCGGGATAAGGTCTCTGTCGCACAACTGCATGAACTGGGTGCATTTCTGGGCGCTGTCCGAGAACAAAACCCCGTTATTTCCCACAATTCCCACTTTCCAGCCATACAGAAAAGCAAAACCGCAGACGGCTGTGGTGCCGTAATCCGGTTTG
>JBFLKI010000067.1:0-2584 GCA_040883135.1 Desulfotignum sp.
CCCTGGTCACAGCTGAATCCGAAAGACTGTCGGTCGGCCTAAACTTCAGGTCTTGGATAAAGACCGCTTCGTTCGACAATTTCCGGCACTTTTTCTTCCCATTCAATGGCCATGATATGAAAACCGGCGATCCCGGGCACTTCCTTGAGTTCCTGAATATGCTCCACGCAGATATTGATGCCTTCTTCCGCCTGTTTCTTTTTTTCCACGCCCGACAGCCGGTCGATGATTTCATCGGGCACATCCATGCCCGGCACCTTGTTTTTCATGTATTTGGCCATACCCACCGACTTCATGGGCGTCATGCCGGCCATGATAAAGGTCTTTTCCGTCAGCCCCCGGTCCGCGGCCCGCCGCATCCACTCCTTGAACTTGTCAAGATTGTAGATGCACTGGGTCTGGATGAATTCCGCACCGCAGGCGATTTTCTTGGCCAGCCGGGGCACCCGGATCTCAAACGGGTCGGCAAACGGGTTGGCCGCCGCCCCCACAAAAATCCGGGGCGGCCGTTTGATGTCGTCTCCGCCCAGAAACTTGCCCTGATCCCGCATGTGCCGGACGGTCTGCACCAGCTGCATGGAATCCAGGTCATGCACATTCTGGCCCTGGGCACAGTCACCAAAACTCTGATGATCACCGGACAGGCACAGCATGTTGGGAATATCAAAGGACGCGGCCCCCAGGATATCGCTTTGCAGGGCCACCCGGTTTCTGTCTCTGGTCACCATCTGCAGCACCGGCTCGATGCCCAAAAGCTTCAGGTGAATACAGGCGGCCAGAGAAGACATGCGGGTCATGGCGGTCTGGTTGTCCGTGACATTCACCGCATCCACATAATCCTTGATCAGCAGCCCTTTTTTCTTGATATCCTCCGGATCACTGCCCCGGGGCGGCCCGCACTCGGAGGTCACCCCCAGATGTCCCGCCTTTAACACGCGTTCCAGTCTGCTGTCGCTCACATAGTCGCTCATATCTTCACATCCTCCCTGGTTACGGTTCTGGGTCCCCCGGCCCGGTCGGTGGACCAGTCTTTCACAGGGGCGACGGTTTCATAATCCTTCATTTTATCCAGGGCTTTGAGCCGGTCGATGATCAGCTGCCAGGCACAGTCCGTGTCTTTGGAGATTTCACACTTGCCGTTGGTGGACCCCCCGCAGGGGCCGTTGAGCACCCGCTTGGCGCACCGGGACACCGGACAGATGCCGCCGGTGCGGGCCAGCACACAGGACCCGCAGGCCTGGCATCTTTCCGTCCACAGACCCCGGTCTTCATTGGCACCCAGGCAGACCGTGTTGACCCCGGGCAGCACCGGTGTGGACATGTATTTCTCCGCGGTAAACTGGATCCCCACGCCGCAGGCAAGAGATATGACCGCATCATACTGGTCGATCACATCCCGGATCTCCTCTAAGTATTCATGGTCGCACTGACGTTCCAGGGTCCGCTCATCAATGGTTTTCTCCTTACCCTGGGCCATGGAGTTCATTCGAAGCACCGATGCCAGCACTTCCACTTCCTTTTTTCCTCCGGCCTCGCAGACCGTCACGCACTCGTTGCATCCCAGCACCAGGATGCGGTCATAGTCCTCGACTTCCCGGATAATTTCCTCTATGGGTTTTTTCTCTGCTATTATCATGCTCACCTCATGGTTAGGCGGTTAAACAGTTCTTGTTCAGGCAGCGTCGGCCTTATTGGTCTTCCGTTGTCTTGCCAGTCTGATGGGACTGGGCCCCAGTTCCTTGATCCGATTGATCATTTCCGTGGAATACTGGGCAAACAAAGGGCCTTCGCCGGAAGACAGGTTGTACATTCTCACCCGGTCTCCGCCGACCCCGATCCTGTCCAGAAGCCTGGCGGCCTGTTCCACCCGTTTTCTGGCCCTGAAATTGCCCTGGTTGTAATGGCAGTCGCCTTCCATGCATCCCACCACATACACCCCGTCCGCCCCTTTTTCAAAGGCGCGCAGGATGTGAATGATATCGACTTTCCCACTGCATGGAACACGGATAATTCTAAAATTTGCCGGTATTTTCAGCCTCATGGAACCTGCCAGGTCCGCTGCGGAATACCCTCAGTAATTGCAGCAGAACGCCAGAACAACCGGTTCGAATTCTTTTGTCATATCATACCTCCTCCAGCAGGGATTCCACCTTGCTGAGCAATGAATCATCTTCATACCAGTTGAGCTTGATGGCTTTGGCCGGACATTCCGACGCGCACACACCGCATCCCTGGCACAGGGCCGGATCGATATAGGAAACCCCCATCTCATTGATCACCGGCACATGATAAGGACAGGACCGGACGCAGACCAGACAGGAGGCGCATCGGTTCTGGTCCACCTCGGCCACCACCGCGGACAGGGTCAGAAATTCCTGGGACAGATAGGTGGCGGCCCGGGATGCGGCTGCCATGGCCTGGGCCACGGTTTCGGTAATCAGCTTGGGACCGTGGGCCGTACCGCAGATGAACACACCTTCCGTGCCGGCATCCACCGGTCTGAGTTTGACATGGGCTTCCATGAAAAACCCTTCCGGATTGCGCTGGGCCTTGATGATATGGGACAATTCCTTTGTATCCGCGG
>JBFLKI010000068.1:0-19997 GCA_040883135.1 Desulfotignum sp.
AGGAAGGCCTGGACCACCGCCGGATCAAAATGGGTTCCTGAACCGTTCAGGATGATTTCTTTGGCCTTTTCATGGGTCATCTTTTTCTTGTAGACGCGTTCGCTGGTCAAAGCGTCATAAACATCTGCCAGGGCCATTATCCTTCCAGACAAAGGGATTTCCTCTCCTGAGAGCCTGCCTGGATAACCGGTTCCATCCCATTTTTCGTGATGGGTGGAGACCATTTCAAGACCAAGTGTCAGTATTTCTTCTCCCTTTATCTTTCTGGCCAGTTGTTTGATGATCTGTGCGCCGTTAGTCACATGCTTCTGCATCTGCGCGAATTCCTCCGGGTCCAGGGGCCCGGGTTTGCAAAGGATTTTGTCCGGAACGGCTATTTTGCCCACATCGTGAAGTGGTGCACACAAATACATCAGTTCAATATAGTACTCATTGAGACCTGGATATTTTTTCCCGGTTGCCAATCCCTGTGCCAGCACCTTGACCAGAACCTGCGTGCGTTTGATGTGTTCTCCTGTTTCCAGGTCCCTGAATTCAGCCAGTTCGACCATCAGCTCGAGCATGCTCTGCTTGAGCAGGGTCAGCCTCTTGGCTCTGTTTTCGGCCAGGTGCTTTTCCAGGGCATAAAAAGACAAAGACATAAAAATCAGAATGAGCAGCCCGGAAGTAAAAGGTGCTGCAGCAGGCAGAAATACATTGAAAACCCCAAATCCAATGATGCTCAACATAGGAAACAGTGCCAGGCTCATACAGGTGAGCATCACCGCCGGTATCATGCCGGTCATCACAAATGCGCCAATAATTGTGCCTCCAGATATCAGCGTGGTGACTACGGCATAACCTTGCTCCCACTGTGGCTGCCGGTAATGAGAACCTGACAAAATATTTTCAAGGAGAACCGCGTGCGCAGCCGATCCCGGCAGGCTGGAATCCACAGCAGTGTGGTGCAGATCTCCGAGGCCTGAAGCTGAAGAACCGATCAGCACAATTTTGTCTTTCACAATTTCAGGGTCAAATCTTTGGCCCAGAATGTCCACCGCACTGATGACCGGAATTATGTCCAGGTTCTTGGCAAATCTGAGCACGACCTGGGCACGTTTATCCACAGGGATGCGCAGGTCTGACAGGTGCAGCAGCGGCCCCCAGAAATCCCGGCTGATTTCCAGGGATGCCTGAGGATATGAAGATATCAGAGCTGCCAGGCTCATATTCGGGTGCCAGCGTCCCTGGTGTTTCGCAAGAACGGGTATCCGGCGCAGAATTCCATCCGGATCTTTGCGCACGTTGATGAATCCGCTGGTGGCCAGGCCGGCCTGGATCTGTTCGATGCTGCACAGCATCCCCTGGAACCTGACAGGATCCAGTAGCGCTTCATCGCCCTGCACAGAAATGCCGGGAGTACGGCACGCAGGTGTATCTGCAATCGGACTTTCCAGAAGTAGAAAAGCCCCTGCTGATCTGGCCTTGGCCAGGACATGCCCTAAATATGCGTCATTGTCCATCATGGATTCAGGCACGCCCTTAAACATGAGGTCCAGGCCGAATTCACGCTGAAACACATTCTGGATTGTTGAAAGAGATGTCCGGTCCGGTTCAGGAAAGAAGAAATCCACCAGAATGGACCTGGGTGCGGCTTTTGCCAGGGTGTCAATCATGGCTGCCAGCCGGTACCTGGGCCAGGGCCATTGTCCCACTGCGGCCAGGCTTGTTTCATCCACATCAACCATCAACACTGAAGATGATTCAGGTGTATGCCTGTCCATTCTTGCCAGGACATCAAAAAAAGCAGCGTCCAGACGCTTCAGCCAGGGCGGATCAGCCAAAACCAGTGCGCAAAACAAAAGACACAACAGAACAGCGGTCCCCCAGATCCACCTGGGTTTTTTCGGGCTATTATCCGGAAGTACAGGTGATCTGGAAGGCCGAAAGACGGTGTTTTTTGGGGATGAATCAGCGCACAAGGATTTCTACACGACGGTTTCTGGGTTCGGATACATTGGGGCCTGTGGGCACCAATGGATCGTTTTTTCCATGGGCCCGGATTTTTATGACCTCAATGGATATGCCTGCATCAATCAGGAGATTGCGCACGGTTTCCGCGCGTTTGAGGGAAAGGCGATTGTTTATGTCTTCGTTGCCCACGGTGTCCGTGTGGCCGATGATGCTGACCTGTGGTTCAGGCCACCGCTTGATGACCCGGACAATCTCAGGCAGGAGATCCATGGACGCTTTGTCCGGAGTGCTGGACCCGGTCTGAAAATACAAAAGAAAACTCACAGGTTCGGGTGTGCGTGCCTCTAATGCCGGCCCGAACAACCTGTCGATGGTTTTGGTATCGATTTCTTTGACAGATCCCATCTTGTCGGAGACTTCGATATATGTACCGGCCTGAGTCAGGACATATTCGTCCTTATCGGAAGCAACCGCTACCCGGCCCACACTGCCGTCATCATCAGGGATGAGTACGACCATGGTCTTGGGGGCACATGCGGCAAGAAAACAGACAGAGGCAAAAGCGAAGATGGTGATTAGATTCCGCATGGCAGATTTCCTTTATTCTACAAGGACCAGAAACGTAGTGCCCCGGACCCCTAAAATCGCCTGAGGCGTGCTGAACCGCACTTTCTCAGGAGCGAGCTTCCCAAGCCTGCCCGAAGAATAGTAAGCTGTCCCTTTCTGAAAGTACATCTCAAAGGCATAGTCCTGATCATTCGGGGCAAAACGATAGGCGCTGATCTCCATTTTAGAGGCAGGTCCCAGGCTGACCCTGGAACCGTCCAGAAAACTGACCCCAGCAGAACTGTTTTCATCCGTAGACAGCTGATCCGCCTCAAAAAGTGACATGCCGGGTGATGCTGGTATGGTTTCACCATTGCGGAAAACCCATGTATGGCCGGTCACGGTTTTCAAAGTAGCGATCGATTCCTGGGCCTGTGCCGCTGCACAACACAAAAGAAGGGAAAGACAGAGTAAAAATACACGCACTTGCACCTCCGGCATGAAGGTTATTATCGGTAATGAATTTATGACACAGCCTCAGCAGAGCAAGTCTCTGCAAAGGATATTATCTAAGTTGTTAACTTAAGTGGTTGGACTTGCAAAGTCAACAAAATTTAAACATTACCGGGCAAAGGTGTTTTCAAAATTTTGTGTCACGGGCTGTCCGGGAGTTCTTTTTCGGTCCGGATCTGTGTTTTTTATTTGGCCGGGGGTTGTCCGTGACAATCTTTTTCTGCCGTTGTTTTTTCGCCGGATCTTTTTCCACGAACAGCGGGTTGCCGGTGAACGGGTCCTGGCCGGTGCAGTACATGAGCGTGGCATAGGTGGACGGGGTGGGGGTGAAGATCTGGACCTGCTCGGGGGTGATGCCGAGTTTGTCTTTTGTGAAGCGTTTCAGGGCCGTCATGTCGGTGTGGGTGCAGCCGGGGTGGGCCGCCATCAGGTAATACGTTAAAAACTGGGGTTTGCCGCATTCGGCGGACAGCCTGTCAAACGAGGATTTGAAGGCCATCAGATCGTCAATGGTCTGTTTGCCCATGTGGTAAAGGACATGCTTTTCACAATGTTCCGGCGCCACCTTGAGCTGGCCGGAAACATGATGGGTGACCAGTTGTTTCAAGAACGCCATTCCATGCTTTTTGTCCTGTAGAATCAGGTCGTACCGGATCCCTGAGGAGACAAACACCTTTTTGATGCCGGGCAGGGCCGTCAGTTTTTTCAGCAGATGCAGATATTTGGAATGGTCCGGGCGCAGGGTGCTGCAGATTTCCGGAAACAGGCATCCTTTGTCCATGCAGGCCCCTTTGGACTGTTTTTTCGGGCATTCAAACCCGTACATGTTGGCGGTAGGACCGCCTAAATCCATGATATTTCCCTTGAAATCCGGATGGGCCGTGAATTTCCGGGCCTGGCGGAGAATGGAATCGGTGCTGCGGCACTGCACGGTTCTGCCCTGATGCACGGTAATGGCACAGAACCGGCATTCCCCGTAACACCCGTAATGGGTCGGGATGGCGAACCGGATGGTGTCCAGGGCCCGCACCGCTCCCATGGTCTGGTAAAAGGGGTGAACGTCGTGCTCATAATCCAGGTCGTGGATTTCGTCCATCTCGGCTGTGGTGGCGGCAGGGGCTGGCGGGTTCAGGATCACGTAACGGTCATTGTGGGCCTGACAAAGCTTTTTGGCGGTCACCGGGTCCGTGTTCTGATAAAAGGTGTGGAACGCCTGGATATATGCCTGTCGGTTTTGTGTGACGGTGTCAAATGACGGCATTTCCACCCCTTTCGGGGTTCCGGAAATATAAGCAATGCCCGGAATATCTTCTACCGGTTGTCCCTGCTTCAAGGCGTTTGCCAGCACACGGATGGTGGTGTGTCCCATGCCGGACACCAGATAATCGGCCCTGGCGTCAAACAGAATGGACCGCCGGATTTTGTCGGACCAGAAATCATAATGGGCCGTGCGCCGGAGGCTGGCTTCGATGCCGCCTAAAACAATGGGGGGAGTGGGTTTGCAGAACCGCCGGATCAGGTTGGCATAGGCGATGACCGCCCGGTCCGGCCGGCGGTTGTTGACTGCCCCCGGGGTGTAGTCATCGGTTTTGCGCCGTTTTTTCAGGGCCGTGTAATTGGCCACCATGGAATCCACGGCTCCGGCCGTGACCCCCCAGAAAAGGGATGGATTGCCCAGCCGCAGGATATCCTCGGGTGTGTCCAGGGCCGGCTGGGCAATAATTCCCACCCGGAAACCGTCCTTGATCAATATCTTGCCGATGAGGCTTACGCCCATGAAGGGAGAGTCGATATAGGTGTCGCCGGTGACCAGGACAATGTCCAGCCGGTCCCAGCCCCGGGCGGTCACCTCGGCCATGGTGGTGGGAATAAACATGCCCTATCTTTTCGGCACGATTTCCAGCCAGTAACCGTCCGGATCATTGATGAAATAGATGCCCATCTTCTGGTTTTCAAAACAGATGCATCCCATTTTTTCATGCAGGGCATGGGCCGCAGCAAAATCATCGGTTTTAAAGGCGATGTGAAACTCCTCATCGCCTAAGTCATACGGCGTGGTCTGGGACTTGAGCCAGGTCAGTTCCAGTTTGCTGGCGCTGGCGCCGTCTTCAAGATACACGATGATATAGCTGCCGTCATCTGCAGTGTTGCGACGGGTTTCCTTGAGGCCCAGTGCTTTTTCATAGAATGCCAGGCTATTTTCCAAATCCAGGACATTGATGTTGAAGTGATCCATCACAAATTTCATTGGTAATTTCCTTTTTCTGCGCCCATACCGGACGGTTAGCTGTCTTTGCAGGTCTGTTTGAGCCGGTTGTAGTCGATGGTCCGCTGGACGGCAATGCCGCCCTGTTCACCTATTGCGGCAACCAAGTTGATTTTATCCGTGTTCTCTGCCGTGGCGATTTTTTTGGTGACTTCGATAAATAATTCGAAATAGGATGCCTTACATGTTATCTGTGCCATTGAAAACCCTTTTCGTCTATTCAATCTGTCTGGTTCTGGTTGCGATTTGGAATAATAACGGAAAATTAATTATATTTCAGCCTTTGTTTTCATGTCAATCAAAAATATACGGACGTTTTGATGGATGAAAATGCCGGGTTCACTTTTTTCTCATTCACTGGTATACTGCGCGCATGATTGAAAAAAGGGCGCATCCAGACTGTTTTGTCCGGACCCCCCGGATGGTTCACCGGGTGACAGGAAAGGGTTGCCGGATTCTCCTGCAGCTGGTGATGCTGGGTATGTGCTGGCA
Organism: Desulfotignum sp.; assembly: GCA_040883135.1. Classification (GTDB taxonomy): domain Bacteria; phylum Desulfobacterota; class Desulfobacteria; order Desulfobacterales; family Desulfobacteraceae; genus Desulfotignum. The sequence goes on from JBFLKI010000068.1 coordinate 5,771, forward strand.
TCTGGCCGGGCTGTCGGCCCACGCTTCCGGGGTTTCATTCGCCCCGGCGAATTTTCAGCAGTTTCAGTCAAAGATCATTGACCAACAAAACCGGTTGAATCCAAAATTCAAAAAAGTGCTTCGCCAGGATACGTTGTATATCATTGTACATACATCGGAACTCGGGCTGGCTGCCACGTTGCGGGTCGTGGCCGGAGGCAAGCAGATGAAGGGAGGCCGGAGCACGCCCGGCGGGCATGCCAATTACGTGATTGCCAGAAACGGAAACACCTACCGGATACTGGACAAGCGTTTCCGGGCCGATCATGCCGGGCTGTCCATGTGGGAAGGCCGGCAGGACATCTCTTCGGTTTCCATCGGCATCGAGCTGGTGGGGTACCATAACGCGCCGCTGACAGATGCACAGTATCGTTCCGTGGCACTGCTCATCCGGATTCTTCAACGGGTCTACGGCCTGGATGATCAGGCGGTGCTCACCCACAGCCAGGTGGCGTTCGGCCGCCCCAATCCGTGGTTTTCAAAGGACCACCGTGGCCGCAAAAGGTGCGCCAAGAACTTTGACCGGTCCCGGGCCGGACTCGGGCCGACAGTGACCCAAGATCCGGATGTCAGGGCCGGTCACCTGTTGCCGGACCCGTATCTGGCCGATCTGTTTTATAGCCCAAGACCGGCGGTGGCTGCCCGGGTTGCCGCTACCGGTCCGGTTTCAAATCTGATTTCAAAAGAGCGTACCGCCTGGTCCATTGCCGGTGAGGAATATAATCTTTCGACCACCGTATATCAGCTTCCCAACGGCCGCCGGTTGACGGGTGATCAGGTTGCGGGTGCGGTGGGATGGCATCTGCTGCCGGTCAATACCCGGGTGCTGCTGGACCAGGAGAACCAGCCATCAGAAATCGCGGCCTTGGAATCTCCCGTAAAAACTATCACCGACCGCATGACGGCCTGGTCTCATGCCGGTCCGGCCTATTCGTTCGATTCCACATTCTATTTTCTTCCTTCCGGAGCTGTCAGTCCCGGTTCACGAATTTCCGACTGGGATGATCTGCCGTTGAACACCCGACTGATTGTGGGATATCAGGGGCCTTTTGTCATTTCCGAAGAAAACACCGCTTACCGGCTTGCCGGACAGAACTACAAGAAACAGACCACCGTGTATCATCTGCCGCCGGGTCATGTGAAAACAGGGGCTGAAATACCGGATTTTGCCAGTCTGCCCAAAGGATCTGCGATTTACCTGCCTCTTGACAGCCTGCCGCCCGGGTAACACCAGGACCCTTATGATCAATATGAATAGAACAGCTGCTGAATCTGATCCCGGGGATATTTTTCTGCCAATCCCAGCATGAGCAGTATCCGGGCCTTGGCAGGATTGAGTTCATCAGACACAATGAAACCTAAGGAATCGTCATTCATTTCCACATTCCGGCTCACGGTGCCGGTGGGGACCCTTGAACTCCTGACGATGCAGATTCCCGAGGCCGCTTTTTGTCCGGCATTTTTTATGGTGGCCTGATTCATATTTCCGTTGCCGTCGCCGGCGATGACAATGCCTTTGGCCCCGCCGGCCAGAGAATAATCAATGAGATCCGGCGGCATGTCAATGCAGGCATAGATAATGTCCACCCGGGGCAGCAGGGGATGAGGCGGCTGGCAGAACCGGCTGGAAAATTCGCTCAGATAGGTGTGCCGCCGGAAAGAAAATCGAAAATAAGCGGTTTTCCCATAATTCACAGTACCCACCAGGCCGTTGACAGGGGACAGGAATGTTTCCACGGAAGTGGTGTTGGTTTTGGTCAGGGAATGGGCCCCGTGAATCCGGTCGTTCATCACTACCAGGACCCCTCGTTCCCGGGCATTGGGGTCGGCGGCCACGGCAACGGCATTGAACAGATTCAACGGCCCGTCTGCGGAAATGGCGTCGGCGGGCCGCATGGCCCCGGTCAGGACCACCGGTTTGGGACTGTTGACGGTGAGATTCAGAAAAAACGCGGTCTCCTCCATGGTATCTGTGCCGTGGGTGACGACAATCCCGTGAATATCATCCTGTTTCATTAGATCGTTGATGCGGCAGGCCAGCCGGATAAGGATTTCAAAGGTCATGTCCTGGGATCCGACATTGGCGATCTGCTCACCGGAAATGTCTGCCAGGGATTTCAGGTCCGGCACGGCATCGATCATCTCCTGAATACCCATCTGACCCGCCCGGTATCCTGCTCGGACCGTTGTCCGCCTGATGCCGGCAATGGTTCCGCCTGTGGCCAGAATCTTGACATGGGATTTCATGCAATGCCCCCCCCTTTTTTACACAACACTGGTTTTTAAAATACGGACACTCCGTCTGTGGTGAATTTAGCAGACCGGTCTGTTTTTTGCCAGATCTTGCGGCGGATTCTTTGTTAATCTACTTGAAAAAAAAAGGGTTCATGGATAAGATAGCCAGAATGAAAATATCCACCGGCATATTTGGCGTTTTTCTGGTGTGTCTGGTAGCGGCCGCTGCCGGCATTCCCCTGGGATGGGCCCAGGACCAGGCTGTGGAGATCGAGTCCGTGTCTGAACCTCCGGTACTGGTTCAGGCGGAAATGTGTGAATCCATTGAACAGTTCAAGCCGGTCAACCCGGCGGTGGTTTTTTCCATTTCCCTGGGACGGGTGTACTGTTTCACCTCGTTTGATCCGGTATTTGAAGAAACTGTGATTTTTCACCGCTGGTTCCGCAAAGACCGCCTGATTTCCAATGCCCGGCTGGTGTTGAATCCGCCCAAATGGGCATCTTTCAGCAGCATGCAGCTCAGGCCCGCGGACAAGGGTCCCTGGCGGGTGGAAATCGTGGACAGCCGGGACAATTTGATAAACACCCTTCGATTCAGCATTTCAGACTGATTGACTATGACCCAGTTTTTTGGCATCGGATGGCAGAACGTTCTGGATATCATACTGAATACCTATATTCTGTTCCGGCTGTACGTCCTGTTCCGGGGAACCAATGTGCTGCGGGTGCTTCTGACCATGGGGGCACTGCTGGTGTTCCGACAGGTGGCCTTCGCCATGGGGCTGATCATTACCAGCTGGGTGATGCAGGGGGTGATTGCCGTTGCCGCCCTGGTAATTATCGTGGTGTTTCGAAACGAAATTTCAACGGTGCTCAAAACCCGGGACCTGAAATCCTTTTTGTGGGGAATCCCCCGCCAGCAGCTCAAAACCCCGGTGGGGATCATTGTAGAAAGCGTGTATGAGCTGGCCAGGAAAAAAATCGGTGCTCTGATCGTGCTGCCGTTGAGCAAGGGAATGGAGAGCGTTGTCCAGGAAGGCATTCCCTGGCAGGGAAAACTTTCCAAAGAGATGCTGATCAGCATTTTCTGGCCGAACAATCCGGTTCATGACGGGGCCGCGGTGATTCAGGAGAATCGGATTACAGATGTGGGCGTGATTCTTCCTTTGTCAAAACGAACAGACCTGCCCTCGCGTTTCGGCACCCGCCATCGGGCCGCCGTCGGGCTGGCTGAACAAACCGATGCCCTGGTCATTGTGGTATCTGAAGAACGGGGCACCATCACCCTGGTCCGGGACAGGCAGATTTATGATATCAATGACAGCAGGGTGCTTGAGAAACTTCTGATCCAGCATGCCGGCGGAGACGCATCCACGGAGGATATTAAAAAACGGACACGGGATCTGGCGATTGCCGCCGCTGTGTGCCTGGTCTGTGTCACCGGGCTGTGGCTCAGTTTTTCCAAGGGGGTGGAAACCCTTGCCACCCACGATGTTCCCATTGAATTTGTAACATCGGATCAGAATATGGAAGTGTTTTCATCGTCTGCCAGCAGTGTCCGGCTGCTGGTCAGCGGTTCCAGGCCCCTGCTCCGGGCGCTGGGTCCGGACCGCATAAATGTGAAGATCAACATTGGCAATACCTCACCGGGTGAAACCTCGCTGTCGATCGGGCGGAACATGGTGTCACTGCCTCCGGGTATCTCAGTCAAGAGTATTGAGCCATCCAAGATCAATGTGTTTGTGGATGTACCGTTGAAAAAGGAGATACCGGTTCAGGCGTTCTGGGTGGGCGCACTTTCCCCGGATCTTATCATGACCCAGGTTACGGTATCACCGGAAAAAATTTTGGTGGTTGGTCCGTCTCAGGTCCTATCGGACATTAATACCCTGTTTACCGCACCAGTTTCTTTGGATGGAATCATTGGATCGGGCAAAATTACTGCCGGTGTTGCATTCTCTCCCTCCACCATCCATCCGGAAGATCGGAAAAAAAATGAGGTTCAGCTGGTATACACCGTGCGCCAGCGCAACAATACAAATCCCTGAAACAATAATGGTTCACCAGGAAGATCGGTTGGCGCATATCTATGGCCTGCAGTCTTCTTGGGATTATCTGTCCGTATTCTTTGTTTTTTTTCCGCCGGTGCCTGCCCTGCCGTCGTCACAGGCATCCTGTGCCGGTTCATTGGGTCTGGCGTGTTCAGCAAATTCCGGGGCCTGGGTACACACATCCAGATCCGCAGACTCTCCCTCTTTTTTTTTGTCATGTTCGGTCATCATCTCACCTCACTGCAAGGGCATTCTGTCAATGCTGTCTTTTAACTGGTTGATTTCAATACCCAGACTGACGCACTGTTTGCCTTCCATGCACAAACGGGCATCATCAGGTTCCAAAAAAGTTTTCAACGCTTTTTTGTCTTTTTTGAGATAAACGGTCCACCGTTCGTTGTCTTTGTCATATCCGACATCAACATCAATCCCGCATTCACCGATTTCCGGGTATATGGATTGGATTTTTTTGCACAAAACATGCTTATCCATGATTAATCTCCTTTGTTGGATTTCAAATTTGTCTATAAAATAAATTAAGAACGGATTCGTAATATTCAAGTGACAGTGATGGAAATCCACCCGCCTGTTTGAAGAGGCGGTCATTCGGGCAATTGGCTTGACAGCCTGACCCAAACTCTTTAAATTGGAAAAAATATTGAGTAGAACATTTTTTTAACTGGAGAAACTGTATGCTGAAACTTGGAGAAAAAGGGGCCATCCCTCAGAATGACAATGATACCTATGCCATCGCACCCCATATCCCCTGCGGCATTGTGACACCGGATCTGCTGCGTAAAATTGCCGATATTTCTGAAAAATATCAGGCCAAAGCCATAAAAATCACCGGCGCCACCCGCATAGCCATTGTGGGTCTGAAAGAATCGGATATCGATGCGGTCTGGGAAGAACTGGGCATGGAAAAAGGGGCTGCGGTCGGACTATGTGTCAGAAGCATCCGGGCGTGTCCCGGCACCACGTTCTGCAAACTGGGCAAACAGGATGCGCTGGGGATCGGTATGGAACTGGATCGGAAATACCATGCCGCCGCCTTGCCGGGTAAATTCAAGATGGCGGTATCCGGGTGCAAACTCAGCTGTTCGGAATCCTGGGTCCGGGATATCGGATTGATCGGACTTGCTGACGGATGGACACTGACTATCGGCGGAAATGTAGGAATGACGCCCCGGATAGGCAAAGAACTGAAGAGCGGACTGAATGATGAACAGGTATTGACTGCTGTGGAAAAAGTGCTCTCTGTGTATATGGATCAGGCAAAACCAGGGGAACGTCTGGGAAAAATGATTGAACGTATCGGACTGGATCCCTTCAAAACAGCACTTTAATGATTCGCAATATCCCCGGCGGAACTATTTCGCCAAGGTGCCGTACCGGAAAATCCAGCGATGCTGGATGTCTGAAAATACGGTGCGGCACCAATTGTTGATCTGTCAACTATTACCCTTTCGCTAAATTTTGGGTTTTCCGAATAAGTCCCACTCCATAGTTGTCAAACCGGTCCTTTTTTTATACGGGTTTGATTTTTTGCTTGACAATGCAATCGAATTGTATCAATAAAATGGCTATGAAGTAGATACAATTAAGCAGCTTTGCCCGGGGTCATCTTATTCGCAAACAGGGGGAGGAAATTAATGTCATCAAATCAATACTTTAATCATCAAGGACCGTGGTCTGACGCCACTGAACCGCTGATGTGCACGGATACCGGCGATTGGCGAACCAAACGCCCGGTGGTGGACAGAGAAAAATGTATTTTCTGCGGATTTTGTGCCATCTACTGCCCGGTTCAGGTCATGGAAATGAAAGCGGATTGTTTCGAGCCAGATCTGGGTTTCTGCAAGGGGTGCGGCATCTGCGCAAAGGAATGTCCCAAAGCGGCGATCACCATGGTTTCGGAAGGGGAGTTTGTATCATGAATGCCACTGCAACATCGTCACGTATCAAAGTCATTACCGGAAACGCGGCCGCCGCCATTGCTGCCAAGCTGGCCCGGCCCGATGTGGTGGCCGCTTATCCCATCACACCCCAGACCGAGGTGATCGAACAGATATCGAGTTTTCACGCGTCCGGTGAAATGGATTGCGAACTGATCACCGTGGAAGGCGAAAACTCCGCCATGAACGCGGTGATGGCAGCTTCCCTGGCAGGGGCCCGGGTATTCACCGCCTCCTCTTCCTGGGGCCTGGTGTTCATGTACGACGCGGTTCTGGCGACAGCCGGGGCAAGAGCCCCTGTGGTCATGGTCAATGTGAACCGGGAGACCCCGGGGATCATCGCGGTGTCGTCCGGCCAGCAGGACATGATTTCCACAAGGGACGCCGGCTGGATCTTTCTGATTGCCGAAAACTGCCAGGAGATTCTGGACCTGGTGCTTCAGGCTTACCGCCTGGCCGAAGATTATGACATCCAGTTACCGGTCATGGTGCATTATGACGGGTTTTTCCTGTCCTATCTGTCCGAAGGCGTGGATATCCCGGAACAGGAAACCGTGGACCGGTTCCTGTCCGTATTGGCATCCCAGCCCAAACGCACCGTGCTTCGGCCGGGGGACAAACTGGGGGTCGGCACCCATGGAATTCTGGGCGGGTACATGGAGCTTCGGCACAAACATGTGACCGCCATGGAGCGGTCCAAAGCCAAATTCGAGGCCATCGACCAGGAGTTTGCCGATATTTTCGGCCGGTCCTACGGCGGGCAGCTGGAGGAATACCGCACCGATGATGCGGATGTGGTGCTGGTGGGGTCCGGATCCATGTGCGGGACCATCAAGTCGGTCATCGATGATCAACGGGAAAAAGGAAACCGCATCGGTCTGGTGAAAATCCGCATGTACCGTCCGTTTCCCCATCAGGCCCTGGTCAAGGCGCTCAAGGGGAAAAAAGCCATCGGCGTGGTGGACCGCAGCCTGGCATTCGGGTTTGACGGCGGTCCCATCTACACGGAGCTCAAGGCGTTTGAAACCAGACTGGGCGGCGCGAAACTGGTCAGTTTTATCGATGGCATCGCCAATACCGATATCACCAAAACCAATGTGGAACAGATGATCCGGATGACAAAGGATCTGGCGGATGGCAAGGACGTCCCGGAAGTGACCTGGGTATCATATCCGGAAGCCAACAAAGACAAAGGGGAGAAATAACATGGCTGAGAAAAAGAAAGGCCGGCTGACCAATGTACTGGATTACCTGAAACACGAAGACCCGTTTTCAAAAGGAGTGGCGTTCTGTCCGGGTTGCGGTCTGGAGCTGCTGCTGCGGTTCATCCCCCAGGTTCTGGGAAATGAGATCATCATTACCGGGACCCCGTCCTGTTCCGCCCCGGTCCTTCTGGGGCAGAACAAACAGTCCTGGCACACCCTGTCCTATTTCGGCACCCTGATGACCGGGGCCGCCGCCAATGCCACGGGGCTGGTGCGTTACTACAAAAAAGCCGGTATCGACAACACGGTGGTGTGCTTCAACGGTGACGGCACAGCCAACGACATCGGATTCGGGAACCTGTCCGGGGCGGCAGAGCGCAACGAACCTTTCATCTACATCTGCTATGACAATGAAGGGTATATGAACACCGGAATCCAGAAAAGCGGCACCACCCCTTACGGTGCCACCACCACGACAACGCCCTACGGCACAGTGCACAGGGGGAAAAACCTTCGCCGCATGAACCTGGGGTTGAAAATGGCCATGAACAAGATCCCTTATACGGCCACAGCCACCCTCAGTGACCTGGAAGATCTGGCCAAAAAACTGCTCAAAGCGAAAAAAGCCAAGGAGCGGGGATTTTGCTTTCTTCATGTGTTTGCGCCCTGTCCCACCGGGTGGGGGGCAAATCCCGCAGATACGATTGACATCTGCCGGCAGGCGGTCAAGACCAATTATTTTCCGCTGTGGGAGGCTGAAAACGGCAAAATCCGCATGACCAAGACCGTTAAAAAACCCAAGCCCGTGAGCCACTACACCAAAATGATGAAAAAATTCAATCACATGACTGAAAAAGACATGGAAATTCTTCAGGAAGATGTGGAATATGAATATTGCCTTCTAGGCGGACTGAGCGTGCTGGAAGCAGAATGCCAGTTACCGGTATCAGTGGAAGATTAAGGAGAAATATTATGATGAGTGAACTCAGATTCCATGGCAGGGGCGGGCAGGGGGTGGTGACCACATCCAAGATTCTGGCCAATGCATTTGCCAGAACCGGACAGTTTGGTGCCAGTTTTCCCATGTTCGGATTCGAACGCCGCGGGGCACCGGTCACGGCATTCGGCCGGTTTTCCGACAAGCCGGTGAAAGAGAAAACCCAGATCTACAATCCAAATATTCTGGTGGTGCTGGATCCGTCTCAAAAACATTCTCCGGCCGTGTTCGCCGGGCTGCTGCCCGGCGGCATGCTGCTGCTCAACGACAAAAAAAACACAGGCGATATCCGGCATGAGAACCTGAAAAAGCTGGCCGTGGTGGATGCCAACGGCATTGCGATGCAGGAAATAGGGCTGCCCATTCCCAACACCGTGGTGGTGGGGGCGTTTGCCAAAATGTCCGGGCTACTGGATATCGGCCCGGTGCTGGATGCCTTGGCGGATTATTTTTCAGGTAAAAAACTGGAGGCCAACAAGGTGTGTGCAAAAAGAGGGTTTGAAGAGGTAGCGACTGTTGATCTTTAAGCAGCGTGAAACAGAATCCATACCAGAAGAAAAATAATAAAATAAAGAGAAAAAGGAGCTGATATGCCTAGATGGGGAATGGTAATCGATGTAAAGCGGTGTATTGCCTGCTGGGGGTGCACCATCGCGTGTAAGGAAGAACATTTTCTGCCGCCCGGGGTGTTCTTCAACCGGGTATTGATCGGAGAAACCGGCAAGTTTCCCACCTCGTCCAAGCTGATTTATCCGATCCTGTGCAACCACTGTGAAGATGCGGCCTGTGTGGAGGCGTGTCCCACCGGTGCCACCTATGTCAGAGAAGACGGCATCGTGGCCATTGACGATACCAAATGCGTTGGATGCCGGGCCTGTATGATCGCCTGTCCGTATCAGCAGCGGACCTATTACGATGAAAAACTCAAAAGCCGGGAATATTTTCCGGGCCAGGGCAAAACCGAGATGGAAATCATCGGCGAAAAGCTGTATCCCTTTACCCTCGGAACAGTGATCAAGTGCAATTTCTGTTCGGAACGACTGGATGACGGCATGAAAAAAGGCCTGACCCCGGGCAAGGATGAAGACGCAACCCCCGCCTGTGTGAATATCTGCCCGGTGGGGGCCCGGATATTCGGTGATCTGGATGATCCCAACAGCGAGATCAACCGGCTGATCATGGAAAAGAAAGGCAAACAACTCAGAAAAGAATTCGGCACTGAACCCGCCGTGTATTATATCGATTAAACAGGAGGCGTTATGACCTATAAGACAGATGAAATTTGGGAAGACAAATGGGTAAATACCACCTGTGGTGTCTGCTACTGCGGATGCGGTGCCAAAGTGCGGGTGGTGAACGGGGTGCCGGTGAAAATCGAGGGCATCAAGGAAAGTACCATGGGCGGTACCGGTGCCGGTCTGTGCGGCAAAGGCACGGCCGGACTCATGTACTACCATGACCCCAACCGGATCAAAAAACCGATGCTGCGGACCAATCCGGAAAAAGGGATCGGAGTGGATCCCAAATGGAAAGAGATTGAGTGGGAAGAAGCCTATGATATTATCGTCACCAAGATGAAAAAGATCATGGAAGACGATCCCAACAAGATTCTGTTCACCAACCAGACCATGCGGGCGTCTGACGGTCCCCACAACCATCCCTATTTTTATGCCCAGGCATTTGGTGTCAAAAACAACGGAAACTTTATCATCGGCGGCGGCAGCCTTCACTGCGGCAACGCCTGCCATATGCTGGGCGGCCTGATCCACGGGGCCTGGTCCATTGCACCTGACTGGCGGTACACCAAATATGTGTTGAAATGGGGATCGAGCAAGGGTACCGGCTCCGGACACTCGGCCATGACCAATGCAAGGTTACGGGCCGATGCCGTGCGAAGGGGCATCAAGGAGATCGTGTTCGATCCCATGGGCAATTTTGCCGGTGGTAAGGCCACGGAATGGCTGGCCATTCTGCCGGGCACGGACACGGCCGTGGGTCTGGCCATTGCCAACTATATCGTGAACATGCGCGGGGAAATGGATGAATTGTATCTTAAGGCCAAGACCAATTTCGTCTATTTGATCAAGGATGACGGCACTTACATGCGTCATGAAAAGAGCGACAAACCGCTGGTGTATGATACCAAAGCCGGCGAGATCAAGGAGTATGACGATAAGTCGGCGGCCTGGGAGGACCTGGCCCTGGATGGCGAATATGAATATAACGGGGAAAAGGTCCGTCCCTGCTTTGTGCCGTTCAAGGAGCATTTGAAACAGTATACCATTGAATGGGCGGCTGAGGTGTCAACGGTGCCGGCGGCCAAGATTCTGGAAGTGGCCAAAGGCTGGGTGGACAACGCCCAGATCGGGTCCACCATCACCATCGAAGGCAAGACCTTCCCTTACAGGCCGGTGTCATCGGTCACCTTCAGGGGATCTCAGGGCCACTCCAACGGCATCCATCAGGTGGCGGCCATCGACTTGATGAGCCAGCTGGTGGGGGCGGAAGACGTGCCAGGCGGAACTTTGGGCTGGCCGGCCATCCGCCGGGCATACCCGGGCGGTCATTATGAGCAGACCTGTACCGTGGGCACGGACGGTGTGATCGTGCCTTCCGTGTTCTACTCCCATGATCCCTGGCCCGTGCACGCGCCCAGCTATCCGGCTACCAACATGGGATGCGTGGATGTGTGGACCCACTGTACCCTGTCCCATATCCCTTATGTTGAAGAGGTGGATTACATTCATGAAAAACTGGGTATGAAATCCAAACCGGAAATGATCTTCGGAATTTCCGCCAACTTTGTCATCAGCAATTCCGACTGGGACACCGCGGTGAAGAACTTCAAGGACTGTTTCGTGGTACAAAACGACCTGTGGATCAACGAGACCGACCAGGCCATCGGCGATCTGATTCTGCCGGATGTGTCTTATCTGGAGAAAGACTGCTGGTCTTCTGAAATTGACGCGTTCTTCTTTTCCGGATCTCCTTCTTATGAAGACTGGTATGTGCATCTGCAGAAACCGGTGGCCAAGCCCGTCGGTGAATCCCGGTTCTTCATGGACGTGTACATCGAAGTCGCCCACCGGGTCGGGGTGCTGGACAAGTTCAACGCCAAGCTCAACGATTACTACGGGATCAAGGATCCGGACCTGCAGATCAAGCCCGGTGAAAAACTGACCTGGAAAGAGATCGGCGAACGGGTTCTCAGGTGGGTGTACGGACCTGACAAGGAAAAAATCGAAGAACAGGGGTATGCCACCTGGCACAAACCCATTGAAGATGTTTACTGGCGGTGGAAAATCGATTCCAGATGCCCGGTATACATGGAATATCTGATCCATGACCGGCGGGCCCTGGAAAAGATCTTTGAGGAAACCGGGTTTGACTACAAGAAACTGGAGATGGATCTGGACCAGTATACCCCGCTGCCCACCTGGTTCTGGCCAGAATCCCACAAGGATCTGGACAATGAATATGACCTGCTGGCGTTCTCTTACCGGGATATCCTGCATACCAACAACACCACCTTCCAGAATCCCTATGTGGATGAAGTGTCTAAAATGTGTCCCTATACCTTTACCATTACCTTGAACACCACCATGGCCAAGGAGCGGGGATTCAAAGACGGGGACATCATCTGCATTGAAAACAAATACGGGGTCAAGGAAAAAGGCATTGTCAAGACCATGGAAGCCCAGAGCCCCAAAGTGATCGGGATTGCCGGACAGGGCGGATTATGGGCGGATGGACGGCCTATTGCCAAAGGCAAAGGCGCCAATTTCTGCAAACTGCTGCCATCCAAACTCAAATATTTCGACCCAGTCGCCGGTAATATGGAAACTGCGGTTGCCGTCAAGATTTATAAAGTGTAACTGAGGAGGGAATATTCATGAACGATAATCACCAAAACCTGGTTGAAACCATGTTTCCGTCCGATGGCTCCGGGATCAAGCCCTATGAGTGGATGATCAATCCGACCCGTCAGCGGCAGTGGATCGATGACAAAGGTATTTTTCTGTGGCTGGCCTTCTTTTTTTCTGAAATCGGGGCCGGCATGTATTTCATGTCCCTGTTCTACAGCTTCCGTCCCGGGATCGTGATCGGCTGGCTGATCACCCTGGTGCTGGGCGGGATCATCCATATGCTGTATCTGGGCAATCCCAAACGGGCCTGGCGCATGCTCATGCGGCCCAACACCTCGGAACTGTCCCGGGGCATATGGATCATCGGTGTTTTTGCCGCTCTGGGCTTTTTGCAGATCATAACACCCGGCGGTTTCAACATGGTGTTCAATTTCATCATGGGCATTTTGTGTCTGCTGATCATTTCCCACGGCTTTGCCACCATGAACGTGATTCGTGCCCTGCCGGCCTGGAGTTCCACCATTGTGCTGCCGTTGTCCGTGATATCCGGCATCTGGGTGGGACAACAGTTGCTTCAGTTTGTATTCGTCCTCTCCGGGAATGCTTCGGTGGTCTCCGGTATGGAAGTGTGGTCTGCCACGTTCTTTCTGATCTATTTTCTGTGTATCGGGCTGTATGCCTGGGGAACCTGGCACATGAGCGACGTGGCCAAAGTGTCCATCCAGAAGATGCTGGAAGGGGATCTCAAACGGATCACTTATATCGGTGTCGGAGTGCTGGCGGTTCTGTTGCCCCTGATTTTCACATTGATCATGTGGGGCGGCAGCACCAACGGCTTTCTGATTTTTCTGCGCCTGGTTTCTGTTCTGGCGGGAGATTTGGCCGTACGGTATCTCATTATGAAAACGGCGGTGTATAATCCTCTGCTGTAGTGTTGTGTTTGCAATCTGAAATGCCCGGGCAGCCCCGGCACAACCATGTGCGCGCTGCCTGGGTTGTTTTTTCAGACCAGTTGTCCGGTTGAAGTTGAAAAAAAAAGAAAAACAATATAAAGTCACTGTATGTCCATACAGTCGGCCCTTTTTCAGAATGAGAATCATCGCGTCTGGTATGATGATCGAAAGACAGGCAGAGAATTTTTTCATCAGGAATGGGAAATTAAATGACGGATAAAACTCAACAAGCGGAAAGCCCCGTGAAAGCGGAAGATCTCAAACCGGCCCCCCAGGCCAGGGTCAAGTTTGAGGTCTACGGGGAGGAGATGATTGAAAAAGAGGTGAAATCTTCAGGCAACAGTGGCAGAATCTATCTGCCGCCCAACTGGGTGGGTCATACTGTCAAAATTATTAAAGTCGAATAACCGGAAGGAGGGAGAGCGCTTTGGAAGAACCGATCATCAGAGAAATCCGTCTGGAGGATGCCCAGGCCATAGAAAATATTCGTGCGGCTATCTCTCCGCAGGATGCCAATGTCGATTTTCTCAAGCTGGTGAAGCAGCAGGCGTCGGACGGAAATGGAGCCGCCAGCCTGGTGGCGGAATTGAACAAAAAGGTGGTGGGATACATGATCTCAACCACCCTGTATGCGGGATTCGGTATCCGGAAAAGCGCCTGGATTATGGCCATCGGCGTGCATCCGGATTACATGGGTCAGGGCATCGGACTGGCACTTGCCAACCGGGTTTGTGATATCTACAGAGACAAACAGGTGGAGTCCATCTATTCGTCCGTGATGTGGGATTCCATCGATGTGCTGTCTTTTTTCAAGAAGCTCGGATTCAAGCGCAGTGAATTCATCAACCTGAAAAAAGACCTGTAACCCTAAATTCCCAGATAGGCTTTTTTGACATCCTCGTTGGCCAGCAGATTTTCACCGGTAT
>JBFLKI010000331.1:0-6234 GCA_040883135.1 Desulfotignum sp.
CTGAGAGGCAAAACAGAAATTTTTCCGTGGTATCGGCCGATACCTGCCGGTCCGCCAGGGTCAGGCAGTCAATGTAGAAGTGCCTGGCCAGCAACGCCCGCAGATCCTTGCCCAGGTCGGTCATCTGGTCAAAATCATCCGCCAGTTTCAGATACAGCCACTTGAACACCTGTTTGGCCCTGAACGGCCGGACCCCGTTTTCCTCAAGCCACCGGGAAAGGTCTTCCCGGGTATAATTCAATAAATTTTCCATTCCCATTCCTGTGGATCCATCTGGATTATTTCCTTGACATATCACGGTTTATGGACTAAATTCAATGATTTGATTTGATATTGTGATGAAGGTCTTTTTATGTTTGAAAATTTGAGCGACAGGCTGGATTCGGTCTTCAAGAAGCTGAAAGGCCATGGCACCCTGAATGAGAAAAACATTGAAGATGGTCTCAAGCAGGTAAGAATGGCACTTCTGGAGGCGGATGTCAATTACAGGGTTGCAAAAAATGTCATTTCAGATATAAAGACCCGGGCACTGGGCCAGGAGGTCATGGACAGCCTGACTCCGGGCCAGCAGGTCATTAAGATCGTGTATGACGAGTTCACCCGGATGATGGGATCGGAACACCAGGCGTTGAACCTGGGGACCGGTTCTTCCGGTTCCATTATGCTGGTGGGGCTCCAGGGGTCGGGTAAAACCACCACTGCCGGGAAACTGGGCCTGTTACTGCGCAAACAGGGGAAAAAGCCGTTTCTGGTGCCGGTGGATGTGTACCGGCCGGCGGCCATTGACCAGTTGAAAAAAATCGGTTCCCAGCTGGATCTGCCGGTGTTCGACAGCACCCCTGACATGAAACCGCTCAAGATCTGTCAGGATGCTCAGCTGGCGGCCCGGGAACAGGAATGCGACACCCTGGTGTACGACACGGCCGGGCGCCTTCACATGGATGATACCCTGATGGCGGAACTGGAAACCTTGAAAAAGGGGGTCAATCCATCGGAAATCCTGCTGGTGGCCGACGCCATGACCGGCCAGGATGCCGTGAACATTGCCGGGTCCTTTGACCAGCGGCTGGACCTCACCGGCGTGATCCTCACCAAAATGGACGGGGATGCCAGAGGCGGGGCTGCCCTGTCCATCAAGGCGGTGACCGGAAAACCGTTGAAATTCATCGGTGTGGGGGAAAAATTCACGGGCCTGGAACCGTTTCATCCTGACCGGATGGCCTCCAAAATTCTGGGAATGGGGGACACCCTTTCGTTCATCGAACGGGCCCAGGAGGCGGTGGATGAAAAGGACGCCAAAGCCCTTGAAAAGAAACTTCGGCAGAACGCCTTTACCCTGGAAGATTTCAGAAACCAGATGAAAACAGTCCGGAAAATGGGGTCTGTCAAGGATATTTTAGGCATGCTGCCGGGAATGAACAAAAAACAGCTCAAAGGGCTGAACATCGATGAAAAAGAATTTGTAAAAATCGAGGCCATCATCAATTCCATGACCCCGGAAGAAAGAGAAAAATACGCCATTATCAAGGCATCCCGAAAAAAAAGGATCGCTTTAGGCTCCGGGACCACGGTCCAGGATGTCAACAAGCTGTTGAAAAGCTACACCCAGTCCATGAAAATGATCAAGAAGTTCAATAAAGGCGGCATGCGGTCTTTGAAAAACATGCTGCCGTTTTAAGGAGAAAAACAACCTATGTCCGTTAGAATCAGACTGAGCCGAAAAGGCACCAAGAAAAAACCGTTTTACAGAATCGTAGCCGCAGACATCGAAGCCCCCAGGGACGGCCGGTTTCTGGAAACCCTGGGCACCTACAACCCCATGACCGAACCGGCCGATATCGTGCTCAAACAGGACCGGATTCAGTACTGGCTGGATCAAGGGGCCAAACCCTCCACCACGGTGGCAAGTATTTTGAAAAAACAGGCGGCTGCCCCAGAACCGGTCGCATCTGCCTGAACCCGACTTTTTTAACGCATCCGGATTCTCACCCCTTTGTCACAGCAAGGAGATGGACGTATGAGAGAGCTCATTGAATACATTGCCAAAGCACTGGTGGACAACCCTGACCAGGTCCATGTGTCGGAAGTGGTCGGAGACCAGACATCGGTTCTGGAACTCAAGGTGGCTAAAGAGGATCTGGGAAAAGTGATCGGCAAACAGGGCAGATCCGCCCGGGCCATGAGAACCATTTTAAGTGCGGCATCCACCAAGATGAAAAAAAGAACGGTGCTGGAAATCATTGAATAACAGAGAATCCGTGGTCGACTCAATGCTTGTCATGGGACAGATTACCGGAGCCCATGGCTTGGACGGCAATGTCAAGGTCCGGTCTTTTGCACAGTCTTCGAAACTGTTTGAACCGGGAAGCCGGGTATTCATCCCTGTAAATACATGTAAGGATGCCCGGCCGTATGATATAGAACGATGTGTGCCTCACAAGAAAGGGCTGCTGATGCATCTGGCCGGAGTGGATGACCGGGATGCGGCGGAAGCCCTGATCGGCAAAGAACTTCTGGTGTACCGAAGCCGACTTCCGGAGCCGGAAGACAATGCCTGGTACTGGCAGGATCTGTACGGTCTGACCGTTACGGATCAGATCCTGGGAGATCTGGGAATCATTGACTCCATTTTTTCCACCGGTGCCCATGACATCCTGGTGGTAAAAGACCGGGAAACCGAACGGCTGATTCCCATGCACCGGCAGTTTGTCCTGTCCATAGATCTTGAGAAAGCCCTGGTGGTCACCCGGCTGCCGGAAGGATATGAATAGGCTGCAGGTATGGAGTTTACGGTACTGACCCTGTTTCCGGACCTGGTGCAGGCGTTTTTTGACCACGGCATCATCGGTCGGGCCATCCGGCAGCAGCTGATTGCCGGACACACCATCCAGATCCGGGCGTTTGCCACGGATCGGCACCACACCGTGGATGACCGGCCCTATGGCGGGGGATGCGGCATGATCATGAAACCCGAACCCCTGGCAGCGGCCATTGATCTGGCAAAGAGGCAATCCCCTCTGGCAACGGTGGTGCACATGACCCCCCAGGGGGAACCGTTTCACCAGCAGATGGCCCTGGACCTGGCCCGCAGTGAAACCGCGCTGATTTTTGTGTGCGGGCGGTATGAAGGGATTGATGAACGCATTATCACCCGGTATGTGGACAGGGAGATCTCGGTGGGAGATTATGTCATGACCGGGGGGGAGCTGGCCAGCATGGTGATCATGGATGCGGTGTCCCGGCTGATTCCAGGTGTTCTGGGAGGCAAAGATTCCAGTACCTCGGATTCTTTTATGGACCACCGGCTGGAACATGCCCAGTACACCCGGCCTGAATCGTTCATGGGGGACCGGGTGCCCGAGGTGCTGCTGTCCGGAGATCACGGACGGATTGACACGTGGCGGACCCGGTCCTCACTGGCCCGGACGTTCATCAACCGGCCGGATCTTCTGGCTGACCATCCGCCGGATCCGGAGGAAACCGCCCTGCTGGAACACTGGTACAGGGAACTGGGAACACTGCTGCACCGAAAGTAACCGGACATGAACAAGATTTCCTGGACATGATCGATGATGGATAACCTGTATGCCGCCCTGGTCCACTATCCTGTGGTGAACCGGCAGGGAAAAACCATCGGTTCGGCCTTGACCACCATCGATCTGCATGATATTGCAAGGGCCTCGATGACCTTTGGCGTGAAAAGGGTGTATGTGATCACCCCCTACCCGGACCAGGCAGCACTGGCGGAAGAGGTAATCCGTCACTGGACCCTGGGAGCGGGTTCCCGGTTGAATCCCTCGCGGAAACAGGCCCTTGAACGGATCCGGGTGACAGACACCTTTGAAAATACGGTCCGGCAGATTCAGGCGGAACAGAACCGGCCGGTGACAGTTGTTGCCACCAGTGCCCGAACCCACATGAAAACGATTTCGACCCACACCCTGAAACAGAAACTGATGGCGGACATACCCTGCCTGCTGGTTTTCGGCACGGCATGGGGCTTGGCGGATGAACTGATACATCAATGTGACATGCAGCTGGATCCGATTACGGGTCCGGGAAATTACAACCACCTGTCGGTTCGATCCGCTGCATCCATTTACTTGGACAGACTGATAAACAACTGATTTTAAAATAACAGACAACAACCAGGAGGAAACATGAGCAACGTAATAGAAAAATTGGAAAGAGAGCAGATGCGCTTAGATATTCCGAAATTCGATTCAGGGGATACCATCAAGGTGCATGTCAAAATCAGGGAGGGGGACAAGGAACGAATCCAGGTATTCCAGGGCGTGGTCATCAAAAAAACCAATGGTCTGGCCGGTGCCCGGTTCACCGTAAGAAAGATCTCCGGCGGCATTGGTGTGGAGCGTATCTTCCCGCTGTACTCCCCGATCATCGACAAAATCGAAGTGGTGACCAAAGGGCGGGTCCGGCGTTCCAAACTGTATTACCTGCGCAATCTGCGCGGAAAAGCGGCCAGGATCAAAGAAAAACGCTTTGCATAGCAGGGGTCCCATGCGGCAGATCGAACAGGCGGTCCGTCAAAAGGGGTACAAACGGATCGCGGGTATTGACGAGGCTGGCAGGGGCCCCCTTGCCGGCCCTGTCGTGTCTGCGGCAGTGATCCTTCCCGACGATTATTTCTGCCCGGATATCAGGGACTCCAAGAAACTGTCGGAAAAAAAGCGCCGTCAGCTGTTTCCGGAAATCATGAGCCATGCTCTGGCTGTGGGCGTGGGATTGTGCGATCACATGGAAATCGATGCCACCAATATTCTGGCTGCGGCCCTGTGTTCCATGAAACGGGCTGTCATGAATCTGGATACGGAAGCTGATTTTCTTCTGGTGGACGGAAAATTTCTCGTGAACACGGACATTCCCCAGCAGGCCGTCGTCCGGGGAGACAGCTTGAGTATCTCCATCGCCGCCGCATCCATCATTGCCAAGGTCACCCGGGACCGGATCATGGCCACCCTTGACCAGGCCTTTCCCCAGTACCATTTCATCCGGCACAAGGGGTATCCTACCCAGGCGCACAGACAGTCGATCAAAGATCATGGTCCCTGCCCTGTTCACCGGAAATCATTCAAAGGCGTCATACTGGAATGACTCGTTACCGCCAGGAACTGGGGCGATCCGGAGAAAAAATGGCGGCCGACCATCTGACAGCATCCGGCTACACCATTCTGGAAACCAATTATACCACCCGGTTTGCAGAAATCGATATCATTGCCGCCACCGAAGACTGTCTCGTGTTTGTGGAAGTCAAAGCCCGCTCAAATTTGAGGAAAGGGTTTCCCAGAGAAGCCGTGAATTCCTTCAAGCAGCACAAAATCATCCAGGCGGCTCAGCAGTTCCTGAAAACCCGTTCGTCAGCTGACTGGCGCCACGTTCGTTTTGACGTGGTGGAAATTTATTTTGGTACAGACGAACCTCGGATCAATCATATTCCTCATGCCTTCCATATCGGATAGTCCCCCTGATCATACCGGCACCCTTTTTGTGGTGGCCACCCCTCTCGGGAACCTTGAGGACATGACCTTTCGTGCGGTACGAATCCTGAAACAAGTCTCTTTGATCGCCGCAGAAGATACCCGTCATTCGAGAAAACTGCTGTCCTATTACGGCATTGGCACACCCGTTGTTTCCTGTCACGAACACAATGAAATGAGGGCTGCGGAAAAACTCATTCCGCATCTGAAACTGAAAAAAGACATCGCGTTGATCACGGATGCCGGCACCCCCTGTATTTCCGATCCCGGGTACCGTCTGGTCACCGCGGTCCTGGCACAGGGCGTTCCCGTGGTTCCCATTCCCGGATGTTGTGCCGTGGTTGCCGGGCTCAGCGTGGCCGGCCTGCCCACAGACCGATTTGTGTTTGCCGGATTTCTGCCCAAAAAAATCACCCATCAGGAACAGGCCATCCAGGCCCTGGCAGACCAGTCGGCCACCCTGGTATTTTATGAATCGCCCAGGCGCATCCAAGCCCTTCTGGATAGACTCCTGGCCATTTTAGGCGATCGAAGCGCCTGCCTGGCCCGGGAAATCACCAAACTGCACGAAACATTTATCCGGGGACCGCTTTCCCATGTCATTGCCTGCCTGGACACAAACACGCCGCTCAAGGGCGAATGCACTTTGTACGTGGCCGGTGCAAAAACACCGGAACGTCCTTCGCCCCGGTTGCTGGAAACCCTGATTCAAAACCGGCTGGCCGAGTCACAGACA
>JBFLKI010000069.1:0-4870 GCA_040883135.1 Desulfotignum sp.
AGGACAGCCTGGCCCAGGGAGACCTCAATTTTGCCATTGTGGATGAAGTGGACTCCATTCTTATCGATGAGGCCAGGACTCCGTTGATCATTTCCGGTCCGGCTGAAAAGTCCACCTATCTGTACACCCAGGTGAATGCCATTTTGCCCACGTTCAAGAAAGATGTGGATTATACACTGGATGAAGAAGCCAAAAGCGCCACATTGACAGAAACCGGGATCGCCAAAGGGGAAGAGCTGCTGAATGTGGACAACCTGTATGATCCGGCCAACATAGAAATCCTGCATCATCTGAACCAGGCGCTCAAAGCCCACACCCTGTTTAAAAGAGACACCGACTATATCGTCAAGAACAATCAGGTGGTGATTGTGGATGAGTTCACCGGGCGGCTGATGTCCGGGAGGCGTTACAGCGAAGGCCTGCATCAGGCCCTGGAAGCCAAGGAAGGTGTGAAAATCGAGAACGAGAACCAGACCCTGGCATCCATCACGTTTCAGAACTACTTCAGAATGTATGACAAGCTGTCTGGCATGACCGGTACCGCAGAAACCGAAGCCCCGGAATTCAAGAAGATATATAACCTGGATGTCCTGGTGATCCCCACGCACAAACCCATGATTCGAACAGATTTTCCGGATCTGATCTATAAAACCAGAAAAGAAAAATATGACGCCGCCATCAATGAAATCATTGCCCTTCACAAAAAGGGGCAGCCTGTGCTGGTGGGCACCATTTCCATTGATGTGTCTGAAGAGTTGAGCCGGGTTCTCAAGAAAAAAGGGATCCCCCACAATGTCCTGAACGCCAAACACCACAAAGAGGAAGCCGAAATCATCGCCAACGCCGGTCAAAAAAACGCGGTCACCATTTCCACCAACATGGCCGGCCGGGGAACCGATATCAAGCTCGGAGAAGGGGTCGTTGAGCTGGGGGGCCTGCATATCCTGGGGACCTCCCGCCATGAATCCCGGCGCATTGACAATCAGCTGCGGGGACGTGCCGGCCGCCAGGGAGACCCGGGATCTTCCCGGTTCTATCTGTCTTTAGAAGACGACCTGCTGCGAATCTTCGGCGGAGACCGCATTCATAAGGTCATGGACAAACTGGGCATCGAAGAAGGGGAACACATTGAACATTCCTTTATCTCCAAAGCCATTGAAAACGCCCAGTCCAAGGTGGAAGGTCACAACTTCGAAATCAGAAAGCACCTGCTGGAATTCGATGACGTCATGAACCAGCAGCGGGAAGTGATCTACCGCCAGCGGCGCACGGCATTGATGGAAAAGAATCTCAACTCCGTGGTCATGGACATGGTGGCGGACAAAGCCTGGGAGGTGGTGAACGGGTTTGCGCCCGACAAGACCCCGGTCAAGGAATGGGATCTAAAAGGCCTGGAAAAAGAGATCCGGCAGGTGTTCAATTTTGAGCTGAATCTGACGTCCAGTCCCCTGACTTACACCACTCCTGACGATCTGGCGGATTATGTGTTCGAAAAAGCAAAAGAATATTATGACACCAAGGAAGCAATGATCGGGTCAGACCAGGCCCGTTCCCTGGAGCGATTCGTGGTGCTCCAGACCGTGGACACCAGATGGAAGGAACATCTGCTGGCCATGGACCATCTCAAGGAAGGAATCGGATTGAGGGGCTATGCCCAGCAGGATCCGCTCCGGATTTACAAAAAAGAAGGGTTTGATATGTTCCAGGGGCTTATGGCCCGGATCAAGGATGAAATTGTGGACATCCTGTTCAAAATCCAGATTACGGCGGCGGTGCCGACTGAAGGACTTCAACCAAAACCTCAACAGGAACTGACCTTTTCCCATGCGTCCGAGGACACGATCAGAAAACCGGTCAAACGGACGAGTCAAAAGGTCAAACGCAATGACCCCTGTCCCTGCGGCAGCGGAAAGAAATACAAAAAATGCTGTATGAACTGAGGCACGGTCATGGCGTCCACTGATTCACAAACCCGGGCGGTCATCTCATCGAAAACCCGGAAAATTGTGCCGCCCTTATACAAAGTCATTCTCCACAATGACGATTACACCACCATGGAGTTTGTGGTGGAAATTCTAATCACGGTTTTTGGAAAACCACTTGAAAAAGCGACGCAAACTATGCTTAATATACATCATAAAGGAAACGCAGTGTGTGGTATCTATCCCAGAGAAATCGCGGAAACCAAAGTAGAGACAGTGCATCACCTGGCCGCCCGCCGGGGATTTCCTTTAAAAAGCACCATGGAAAAGGAGTGAGGTAAGTATGATTAGCAAAGAACTGAGCACTGCCCTCGGGTTTGCCGTAAGGGAAGCCAAAAAAAGACGGCATGAATATGTCTGTGTAGAGCATGTTCTTTACGCGATCCTGAACCATGAATCCGGTTCTGAAACCATCCAGAAATGCGGAGGAAATCCCGAGCAGATCAAACAGGAACTTGAAAAGTTCTTTGATGAAAAACTCACCAAGATCGATACCCAGGAAGAGTATGTGCTCCAGCAGACCATCGGTTTTCAGCGAATGATTCAGCGGGCCATCAACCATGCAAGATCTGCGGAGAAAAGCGAGGTGAATCTCGGGGATATCCTGGCATCCATTTTTCAGGAAAAGGACTCCCATGCCGCATTCTATCTGGAATCGGAGGGCATTACCCGCCTGGATGTGCTGCGGCACATCTCCCATGCGGCGGCAGGGGATAAAAAACCCAGACAGATTCCGGATCCGGCCCAGAAAATGTTCAAGATGGATGACCGTAGAACCCAGCGGCAGAAGAAAAAAGATCCGCTGGAGCTGTTTACCGCCAATCTGCTGGCAAAAGCGGCCGGCAACCGGATCGATCCGCTTATCGGCCGGGAAACCGAACTGGACCGGGTGATGCAGGTGCTGTGCCGCCGCCGGAAAAACAACCCGATTCTGGTGGGAGACCCGGGTGTGGGGAAAACCGCCATTGCCGAAGGTCTGGCATTGAAAATCCACCAGAAAAAAGTACCGGCACTGCTCAAAGACAGTGAACTGTATTCTCTGGACATGGGAGCGCTTCTGGCCGGCACCAAATACAGAGGCGACTTTGAACAGCGGCTCAAAGATGTGATCACGGCCCTGGAAGAAAAGGAAAACGCATTGCTGGTCATCGACGAGATCCACACCGTGGTGGGGGCCGGCGCCACCAGTTCCGGGTCCATGGATGCGTCCAACATCCTGAAGCCGGCCCTGTCTTCCGGAGATATCAAATGCATCGGCACCACCACCTACGAAGAATATAAGAACCATTTTGAAAAGGACCGGGCGTTTTCAAGGCGGTTTGAAAAAATCGAGGTATCCGAACCCAGTGTGGAAGACACCCGTATGATTCTGACGGGTTTGCGGCCCTATTACGAGAAGCACCACGGTCTGAATTATTCGGATCAGACACTGGAAGCTGCCGCTTACCTGTCGGACAAATACATCAACGACCGGTTCCTGCCGGACAAGGCCATAGATGTCATTGATGAAGCCGGTGCATACCTGCGTCTCAAAGGGGCTGCCAACCGGAAAAACGTCACGCCCAAGGATGTCGAGACCATTGTGGCCAAAATCGCCAAGGTGCCGGTGACATCGGTGACAACAACGGACAAGGCCAATCTGGAGTCCTTGCCGGATCGGCTCGCCCATGTGATTTTCGGACAGGATGACGCCATTCATACGCTGACCACCGCCATCAAGCGCTCCCGTGCCGGTCTGGCAGCACCGGACCGGCCGGTGGGGTCGTTTCTGTTCACCGGTCCCACCGGCGTGGGCAAGACCGAAGTCGCCAAACAGCTGGCTGCCAACATGGGCATCGAATTTTTACGCTTTGACATGAGCGAGTACATGGAAAAACATGCGGTGTCCCGGCTGATCGGTGCCCCGCCCGGCTATGTGGGATTTGATCAGGGGGGCATTCTTACGGACGGCATCCGCAAACACCCCCATTGTGTGCTGCTATTGGATGAAATCGAAAAAGCCCACATGGATCTGTACAATATCCTGCTTCAGGTGATGGATTATGCCACGCTTACCGACAACACCGGCAAGGCCGCGGATTTCCGCAACGTGGTCATTATCATGACCTCCAATGCCGGTGCCAGGGAGATGAGTGCCAACAGCATTGGTTTCGGAGCCCAGCAGGCCCTCGACGACAACCGGGGGCTCAAGGCGGTGGAACAGACCTTCAGCCCTGAATTCCGGAACCGGCTGGACGGGATTGTCCAGTTCAACCACCTGTCCACCACCATCATGGAAAAAATTGTGGACAAGGACATGGATGAACTCAAAGTCATGCTCAAAACCCGGCAGATCACCTTGAGTTATTCTCCAGATGTGCGGACGTACCTGGCCAAGCAAGGATATGATCCCAAATTCGGGGCGCGGCCTCTGGCCCGTCTGATCCAGACCCGGATCAAGGACCGCCTCACTGATGAAATCCTGTTCGGCAAACTGGTTAAAGGCGGCAGAATTGTGATCAAACTGAAAAACGATCAGCTGACATTCCATTTCAAAAACTGAATGCCCCTGTTTCGACTGTCTTCCCGCCTGGAGTTCCCGCCGGCATGGCTGGCCCGTTCCGACGGGCTGCTGTGCATCGGCGGGGATCTTTCCTGTGAACGGATTCTGCTGGCATATCAGAACGGTATTTTTCCCTGGTTTTCAGACAACGAGCCCATTTTGTGGTGGTCGCCGGATCCCCGGCTGGTGCTGTATCCGTCTGAAATCCGGATTTCAAGAAGCCTGAGAAAAACATTGAAGAAAAACCGGTTCCGCATTACCATCAACCAGGCGTTTGCACAAACGATATCCGCCTGTGCACAGCCCAGAAAAGATCCGGACGAAGGCACCTGGCTGGTGGAAGAGA
>JBFLKI010000070.1:0-4309 GCA_040883135.1 Desulfotignum sp.
AGGGTCGGGTCGTCCTGGGGAACCAGAGACGAAGATCTCACCACATGGTGATCATGGGTTTTAAAATAATCCAGAAAGATTTTCCGGGCTTCGTTGCCTGTCATATAACAGCTCCTAATTTGGGTATTAGGTATTGGGTTTTAGGTCTTTGGCGGCATCTGCGGATTTTTTCTCGTCCCCAATGCCCAAGGCTTCGCGGACCAGGGTTTCGATTTTGGTGAAAATGTCGGGATTTTCCACCAGAAACGCTTTCACGTTTTCTCTGCCCTGGCCGATGCGTTCGCCTTCAAATGAATACCAGGAACCACTCTTGTCAACGATGTTCAGGGTGACCCCCATATCCAGCAGATCCCCGGTATGGGAGATACCTTCCCCGTACATGAGATCGAACTCCACATCCTTGAACGGAGGGGCCAGTTTGTTTTTCACTACCTTGACCCGGGTCCGGTTGCCGATGATGTCCTGGCCCTCCTTGATGGGGGAGACCCGCCGGATTTCCAGGCGCATGGATGCATAGAACTTCAGGGCGTTGCCCCCGGTGGTGGTTTCCGGGTTGCCGTACACCACACCGATCTTCATGCGGATCTGGTTGATGAATATGATGGTGGTATGGGTTTTTCCCAGGGTTCCGGCCAGTTTGCGCAACGCCTGGGACATCAGCCGGGCCTGGAGTCCCATGTGGGAATCCCCCATCTCCCCTTCGATCTCGGACCGGGGTACCAGCGCGGCCACGGAATCCACGATCAGAATGTCGATGCCCCCGCTGCGGATCAGCATGTCCGCGATCTCAAGGGCCTGTTCCCCGGTGTCCGGCTGGGAGACCAGCAGTTCGTCACAATCCACCCCCAGTCTTTTGGCATACCCCACGTCCAGGGCGTGTTCGGCATCGATGAACGCGGCGATGCCCCCTTTTTTCTGGGCCTGGGCCACCGCATGCAGGGCCAGGGTGGTTTTTCCCGAAGATTCCGGGCCGTAGATTTCCACCACCCTGCCCCGGGGGTATCCCCCCACGCCCAGGGCCTTGTCCAGGGCCAGAGAACCGGTCCGGATCACCGGCACCTGTTCCACCACCCGGCCGCCCAGCTTCATGATGGCGCCTTTGCCGAACTGGCGTTCTATCTGCCCCATGGCCGTCAGTACTGCCTTGTCCTTTTCTGCGTTCTTTTCCATACGTCTCTCCTAGTACACCCCTAAAATATATAAACATTTGACTGTGAGTGCTGCCAGCACCCCTGCCATGATATCGTCGAGCACGACGCCGGCACCGCCGGAAAACTGTTTCTCAAAATACCGCACCGGCGGAATTTTGAACACGTCAAAACACCGGAATGCCACAAACCCGGTCACCAGGGTGACTGCGGTCACCGGTACCAGGCACATGGTGACCCCGTACCCGGCGATCTCATCGATGACAATGGCACCGGGATCTTTTTGCCCCAGTATCTTTTCCGCCTGATCCGCCACAAACACGGCCGCCAGAATAAAGCACACCAGAAGGAATGCATGGACCGCCACCGGAATACCCTGACATATCCAGATAAGGGGCAGGGCCGCCAGGGTTCCCACCGTACCGGGTGCCACAGGGCTGTATCCCAGGCCGAACCCGGTGGCGGCGGCCAGAATCAGTTGATTTTTCCAGGGTTCTGCCATGGCATGGTTATCCTTTTTTATCTATAATCTGCGGTTTTACCTGTCAAGAGAATTTCCCGCCACGAGTTCATAAACGGTTTTCAGAGGAATTTTCCGATCCCGGGCGATCCCGGCCAGGGCCTCGTATTCCGGCACCCGGCGCTCGCTGCCGTCCGGATCCCGGATTTTTTTGGCCGCCACCGGACCGAACGCCGTCTCCATAAAACAGGGCTCCCGATACAGCTCGGCCCGGCCGCAGGTCTGGTATCGGACCCCGATGGCCGTGGTCTGGGTGAGAATTTCCTGAATCAAGGCATCCCGGTCTCCGGGCCGGCACAGTACCTCCACCCGGGTACCGGGCCGGTTCTTTTTCATGTGCACCGGGGCAAAAGTCACATCCAGGGCGCCTTTTTCCAGAAGATGATCCATGACGAATCCCAGTATTTCCGGATTCATGTCATCCACCTGGGTGGTGAGCACGGCGATGGATTCGAACCGGATTGCCGATCTGCCGGCGTCAGGCCCGGAAACGGAACGGCCCAAAACCAGGCGCAGCAGGTTGGGCATTCGGGATCCGGTGTCTCTTTTGCCGGCCCCGTATCCGATTTTTTCCACCTGCATGGAAGGCATGGGACCGAAACGGTCGGCCAGAACCGCCAGAATGGCGGCACCCGTTGGTGTGACGATCTCTGTGGTGGCATCAGACCCGGTCACAGGAATGTTTTTCAGAATCGCCAGGGTGGCGGGCACCGGCACGGGAATCCGGCCGTGGGCGCAATCCACGAAACCGGATCCCAGCGGGACGTCCGATGCGGTCACCTGGGTGATGCCCAGATGTTCGACGGCCAGAAATGTGCCCAGGATATCCACCAGAGAATCGATTCCACCGATCTCATGAAAATGAACGGATTCGATGTCCCGGCCGTGAATGGCCGCTTCGGCCTGCGCTATTTTTTTGAATGCGGCCAGGCTGTTTTTCCGGACCGCCGGCGGAAGGCCCGAAGATTCAATTAATGTCCGGATATCTGCATAATTGCGGCACGTGTCACGATCGTTCACGGTCACCGTCAGATCAACCGCCCGCAAGGCGTTGCGGAACACCACTTCGGTTTGGATGCTGAATCCCTTGAACACCGGGGTCAGTTTTGCCTGAATCCATTCAGGGTCCACCCCCAGATCCACCAGTGCGCCCAGACACATGTCGCCGCTGATCCCGGAAATCAGGTCCAGGTGCAGGATCATGCTATTTTGCATCGCCTGCCGCGTGTACCTGAAGAATCTCCAGCACCAGGCGGGCCGTGTCCTCCATATCTTTGAGGGCAATGGATTCGTTGACCGTGTGCACATCGGTCATGCCTGTGCCCAGAACCCCTGCGGCAATGCCTTTGCCAAAGAAAATATTGGCGTCCGCCCCGCCGCCGATGGTCTTGCTTTCCAGGGTTTTTCCCAGGTTGGCGGCGGCTTTTCGGGCCAGCACCACCACGTCGTGGTCTTCAGGAATATGGGTGTTGGGGAAATCATGTTCCACGGTGACCGTCACCCGGGGAACGGAATCCCCATTCTGCAGGCTGCGCGCCGTGTCTTCGAAACTTGAAACGATGTTCCGGGTGACCTGTTCCAGTTTTTCCGGATCATGGGACCGGGCTTCGCCTTTGACCACCACTTTTTCCGGAACGATGTTGGTGGCCATTCCCCCTGTGATAATCCCCAGATTACAGGTAGTTTCGCTGTCGATGCGGCCCAGTTCCAGTCCGGCAATGGCTCTGGCAGCCGCATAAATGGCGTTGACCCCTTTTTCCGGGGCTGCGCCGGCATGGGCGGCCCGGCCGATGACGTCGATAAAGATCTTGTTGGCGGCCGGGGCCTTTGTCACAATCCCTTCAGTGTCTGTGGAATCCAGGATATACCCGAATCTGGAATCGATCAGCGACATATCCAGATATTTGGCCCCCAGAAGCCCGATCTCCTCGCATACCGTAAAGATCAGTTCCACGGGCGGGCATGGAAGGTTGTTTTCCCGGATTACCGCCATTACCTCCAAAAGGATGGCAATGGCGGATTTGTCATCCGACCCTAAAATGGTGGTGCCGTCACTGGTGAAAATCCCGTTGTTAAACTGCACCTTGACCCCTTTGCCCGGCACCACGGTATCCATGTGCCCGGATAGAAACAGGGGCGGTACATCGCAATTGCCCGGGAATTTGGCCACCAGGTTGGAACAGTCACCCCCGGTTTTTTCACCGGCCCGGTCATAATACACGGTGGCGCCCATGCGGGTCACCGCTGATTCGATTTCTTTGGCCACCTGGGCTTCATGCCGGGATTCGGAATCGATTTCAGCCAGCTGAATAAACCGCCGTGACAATCTGTGAGAATCTATCATATCGCTCTCCATGGTCTCATTGCATTGGCAATAACGTTCAGCGGTTATACTAGAGTTTGGCGATTATTGCCATACCCAAATCACACGGACAGGCATTAAAATAAGACATTTCCTGCCGGTGCCGGGAACCGGTGCCGGGAAAAAGGCATTGACAAAATCAGGGAGGCGGTATAGTTTTGCAGCATTCCATTGTGTGATTACGGAAGTGCGCGGCTCACTGGTGGGGCCCTCGGACTTCAAATCCGATGTGGGGCGTTAATACCGTCCCGGGTGGGTTCGATTCCCATGCACTTCCGC
>JBFLKI010000071.1:0-4370 GCA_040883135.1 Desulfotignum sp.
TGGAAACCGGGGTGGCGATCCAGTCGATGTTTAACCCGAGCAGGTTGAACAGCTCTCTGGCCATGATGGTGATTTCGGCCGTATCGATGCCGTAGGGACAGAACACCGAGCAGCGGCGGCATTCCGTGCACTGGAAGAAGTAGTACCACATCTCCTTGAGCACATCCAGGGTCAAAGGACGGTTCCCGCCCAGGCGCTGGCCCCCGGGGATTTTCTGAAGAATTTTCCCGGCAGTGGTGAAGTCATTTCTGTAAATGGATCTGAGCAGCTCAGCCCGAAGGACCGGCATGTTCTTGGGATCACCCGTGCCCAGAAAGAAATGGCATTTGTCGGCGCAGGCCCCGCAGCGGACACACACATCCATGAAGATCTTGAATGTTCTGAACCGCTCCAGGCGTTCCTTGATGCCGTCATGGATGATCTGCTGCCAGTTGTCGGGCAGTTTCCAGTCTTCCTCGGTGGGGTTCCAGCTTCTGGCATTGGGCAGTCCCAGCGTTTCCACGCTTTCGGCTTTGGCGGCATAGCAGTACATGCCCGGCCGGATCTGCACGGATTTGGTGGTATCCAGCCAGTTGCCCGAATCCGTACCATAGTCAATTTTATCCAGTAATTCATCCGGTGTCAGTTCGTCGGCCATTGATTACTCCTTTTTTTCCACTGGCAACCCAGCTTCGATCATTTTGTCTCTGAAGTGATCTTCATACTGTTCATAGGTGTGGATCGGCACATCATAGTTCCAGGGATTCACATGCCGTTCTGCCCGGGTGTTGTTGGCCATGTTCCTTGTGGGGCTCAGGAAAACACCGCCTAAGTGCATGAGTTTGCTGGCAGGAAAATAGGCGAAAAGAATGCTGACCAGGAACAAGTGGGCATAAAACAGATTGCCGACGCCGTCCGGAATGGTGGGGCTGAACGTGACCAGTCCCATGGTCATCTCCTTGACAGCAAGAATATCCACCTTGGTGAAGTAGCGCATGAATATACCGGTAATGGCAATGCCCAGGATCAGAAACAAAGGAAAGTAGTCCGACGCTTGGGAAATATAACGGACCTTCTGGTCGAACAACCGCCTTGCCAGCAGAAACAGGGCTGCTGCCGGAAGAACCACACCGGACAGAAACAGGCCGGGCAGTCCGAGTTGGACGATACCGTCCAGGGCTTCCAGAAACTGGACGCAGGAAGGTACCGGGGATGTGAAAAAACGGAAGTGCCTGAGCAGTACCACCAGGAACGCATAATGAAAGGCCAGGGCCGCCACCCACAGAAAGATTTCCCAGGAATAGGTGATCCGGTTGGATGCGTTGCGGCTGAAGGCTGCTTTGGTGTTGCGGAATAAAGACCGGAACAGAAATATTTCAAGCAACATCCGTACAAATACACCGGACGCGGTGTCAGGGTTGTCAATGCGGTTCTGTTTAATCCAGGGAAGCGATTTCTGCTGCCCGCAGGTTGTTGGAATCCTGAAGGGAACCGCTGATCTCGCCCAGCCCATCACCTTGATGACAAAGCCCACCAGAAAGGCGATGATCGCCAGGTACGGGAAAACGATCCCGAAGAACCACCCAAGCCCTGCTCCCGCCCCTGTGTATGCCACTAGAAATAGCAGAAAAACTGCTGCCAGGGGGATCAAGTACTTTTGTGTCATGTTGTAAGCACCTCTTGATTTTATGCCTGACAAACCTGAATTGTGTCAGGCATGTTAAGATTTTTTTGAGCCAAGAAGGTCTTCCTCCTTGAGCTCCTTTACCAAACCCGCCCTTTCAAAGGCCGCATGAATCCGTCGTTTGCTTTCCGTGGCCTTTAAAAGGAATATATCTTCTCTGCACTTCATGAACCGGTTGAATCCGGCGAGAATTACCTGGTCCACCATCCGGTCGAATTCCCGGATGTGGGCCGCATCCATGAGGGTTTCCCCGATTTTTTTCAGAAAAAAAATAAAACTGACCGCCTCGGCAGGTGAAAACGCCTGGACCGCCCGGATGCGGATCACCGGATCCAGGGCTTTTTCAAGAGTTTCGCCGGTATAATCGGATGCCAGCAGGTGCAGCACCTCATCCAGTGTTTCACGGGTGACCGATCCCACGGGATTGTCAAACCGGTCGGCATCCTTTCCCAGAATCCTCGCCGCCTGGGGGGGATAGGTCTCAATGGTCGCCTGGAACCATTTTTTCAGCAATATATCATGGTTGCGCGCAATTGATTTTTTCAGGGTCATGTTCCCCCGGTCTTTTTTGGAGTTTGCTCTACAGTACCGCCTGTTCCAATCGTTAGATGGATATAAACTTACTTAAATTGTATGTCAAGGGTAAAACAACCGCCCGTTTGTGCGGATCAAAGCAGGGCACCGGTTTTCATTTTTTTTGAATTAGGACTGTTCAGCGGGTTGAATTGTATGCTAATAAAACGTGAATTCAATGACGCCCGAGAAAAGCAAAGGAAGAAAAAAAATGAACAAAAAGGGATGGTTGGCTGTGGGAGGGATGGTTGTCTGCATCCAGCTGCTTGCCTGTGCCGCGGCATTGGCCGGGCCTCAGGGATTCGGGATTTTCGGTGGATATGGTCAGAGTACCGACAATATTGATATTTTTCGTTTCGGGCTTCAGAAACCATTTTCCGCCCAATGGTTCGAATCCCCTACAGGGTCAGTGTCGGGATATTTCGAGCTGTCCTACAATTGCTGGGACAAATCCGGAGACACCACACACGGGGCGGCGTTTTCACCGGTGATTGCGTACTATTTCAACCTGGAAAACAGCCGGCAGGTCACCCCGTATATCGAAGCCGGAATCGGAGCGGCCTATATTGATGATTACCGGATTGCGGGCCGGAACCTGTCCAGCAATTTTCAGTTTGAAGACCGAATCGGTATCGGGGTGCTGATCAACCGGGTGGATATCAAATTCGGCTATATGCATTATTCCAACGCTGATTTGAAATCTCCCAATGACGGAATCGATATCTGGATGGGTACGGTGGCATGGCGCTTCTGACCTTGAAACAATGGATTTTGAAAAAGGCCCGTCATGGATCATTATTATAAAGAGCGGTTTCATGTGCTGCAGGACCTGATTCAGAAAATTGCGCCGTTGACCGAGGCGAGTGAGATCATTGAAGCGGTCAGAGAACAGCTGCGCTCCCTGATCCCCAATGCCATGGAAGTGTGTGTACTGCTGCTGGATCCGGATGCGGCAAAGTACACCAGCCCGCTGCAGTGCGCACTGTATGACCGGCCGGTGAGCTGTCAGTCCTGCAAACGGGACCGCCCGGCGGTGCAGCAGGCCATTGCCAGAAAAAAAGCGGTGGTGGTGTCCAAAAGCGAACCTATTGTCCGTCCGGACGGATCCCGGATGAAGGTGGGATCGGAGTATGCCATGCCCGTGTTTGTGGAAGACCGGATTCTGGCGATCATCAGTGTGGTCATTCAGCCGCTGACCCGGTACACGCGAAGGGATTTCTACCTGATCCGGGATTTTGCCGATACCCTGGGAACCATTTTGCTGACGGCCCGACGGCAATGGGAGATCACCCGGGAAAAAATCCGTATCAGTCAAACCCTGGCCAACCTGACACCGTTTGTGCCGGGGTCGGTATGGCGGATGGCGGATAAAAATCCGGAACTGCTGACCCGGGAAAAGGAAAACAAGCAGGTCAGTGTCCTGTTCATCGACCTGGAGGGATATACCGGACTGATTGCCACCCGTCCGGAAGATCAGGTCAACGCGGTGATTGAAAGGGTGTTTTCCAGTTTTGTGGATCCCATTCACCGGTGCCATGGGGAGATCAACGAAACCAGCGGAGACGGGTTCATGATTATCTTTAAAGACCATGATCCGAAGACCAATGCCATGAACGCGGTGAAAGCGGCATTTGAAATTGCTTCCCGGTGCCGGTCCGTCAGCCGGACGCTGTCGGAGGAGCTCCATCTGTCAGATATGGGACCGCTGACCGTCAATATGGGAATCAGTTCCGGCACCGCCCTGGTGGGGATGACCCGGTTCAAGGGGATGCTGGATACCCGGATGACATTCACGGCGTCCGGGTCCGTGACCAATATCGCGGCCCGCCTGTCGGATCATGCCACCGGCGGGGATATCCTGATCAATCAGGCCACCCGGGAGCTGATAGAGGGGTTGTGGCAGATATTTGACAAAGGCACGGCCAGGCTGAAAGGAATACCTGAACCCGTGCGGATCTATTCCCTGCTGAAACCGGAATGACCGGTCTTTCTTATTACGAGACTTTTTTAAAGGGATGTCTGTTTTGGTGAAGGTCGTGGCGGAGAAAGAGAGATTCGAACTCTCGATGGAGTGTTACCCCCATACTCGCTTAGCAGGCGAGCGCCTTCAGCCACTCGGCCATTTCTCCGCAAA
>JBFLKI010000072.1:0-6874 GCA_040883135.1 Desulfotignum sp.
AAACGTACCAGTCATTTAACTGTAATAGTCGCTCAGATCGACTAAGAGGAGGAAGTTAGCTTGGGCCAGAAAGTACATCCGACCGGATTAAGATTAGGCATCATCAGGACATGGGATTCCAGATGGTATGCAGACAAAGAGTATGCGGAATTTGTCGAGGAAGATTTCAAGGTTCGAAAATTTCTCAAAAACAAATTGTACCATGCCGGGATCTCTAAAATTGAAATCGAACGGTTTTCAAAACAGATCCGGCTGAGAGTCTATGCGGCCAGACCCGGTATTATTATCGGTAAAAAAGGATCTGAGATCGCCCTGCTCAAAAAGGAACTTGAAAAAATCCTGAAGCCTGAGGTGCTAATCGATATCAAGGAAGTACGCAGACCTGAAATCGACGCACAGCTGGTCGCTGAAAATATCGCTCAGCAGCTGGAAAGGCGGATTGCATTCAGGCGGGCCATGAAACGTAGTGTCACCTCTGCGATGCGGTTCGGTGCCAAAGGCATCAAAATTATCTGTTCCGGACGACTGGGCGGCGCTGAAATGGCCAGAACGGAATGGTACAAGGAAGGGCGGATTCCTCTTCACACCCTTCGCGCAGATGTGGATTACGGCTTTATCGAAGCCAAGACCACATACGGGACCATCGGTATTAAGACCTTTATATTCAAAGGCGAGGTGGTCAACCCGGGTGAACAGGTGATGGCGACAAATTAGTAGAGGCAATTTAGGAGAACAAGCAAATGCTCAGTCCAAAAAATGTAAAATACCGCAAACAGTTCCGGGGCAGAACCAAAGGAACCCCGACACGGGGCAACACGCTTTGTTTTGGCGACTATGGACTTCAGGCGGTTGAATGTGGCTATGTGAATGCCAGACAGATCGAGGCTGCCAGGGTGGCCTTGACCCGATATGCAAAAAGAGCCGGTAAAAGCTGGATCCGTTTTTTTCCGGATCACCCGGTGACCAAGAAGCCGGCTGAAGTCCGGATGGGAAAAGGAAAAGGTGCGACCGATGCCTGGGTGGCCCGGGTGAAACCCGGAAAGATCCTCTATGAAATGGAAGGCATTACCCGGGAGACAGCCAAGGAGGCATTGCGCCTGGCCGCCCGAAAACTTTCCGTGAAAACCCGTTTTGTGGAAAGGAATTAACCATGTTGAAAACCGGTGAAATCAAGGAAATGGATGAAACCCAGATGAAAGAAAGACTGGTGGAGCTGAAAAAGGAACTTTTCAATCTCCGCTTTCAGAATGACATCGGCCAGCTCGAAAACACGGCAAAACTGTCTGAAGTCAAAAAAGACATTGCCCGGCTTTATACCGTATCCAGACAGATGAATGTGAACATTGGTTGAGAGTGAAAAAAATGGAAAATATGCATAAAGGCAAAAAGAAAGAGCTCAAGGGGCTGGTGATTTCAGATAAAATGGATAAGTCCGTGATTGTACAGGTCGAACGGTATATTCAGCATAAAATGTACAAAAAATATGTCAAGCAATACAAAAAATACCATGCCCATGATGAAAAAAACGAATGCCGAATCGGGGATGAAGTGCAGATCATTGAAACCCGCCCCCTGAGTAAGCTGAAACGGTTCAGGGTGACCCAAATCACTAAAAAGGCCGTTTAATTTCAAGGAGTTGAAAAATGATTCAAACGGAAACGAGACTGACGGTTGCAGACAATTCCGGCGCGAAGGAGTTGTATTGCATCAAGGTGTTGGGTGGGTCCAAGAGAAGATATGCCAGCATTGGAGACATCATTATCGTATCAGTCAAGGAAGCCATTCCCAATGCCAAAGTAAAAAAAGGAGACATCGTCCCGGCTGTGATTGTCAGGACCAAAAAGGAAATCTTCAGACCTGATGGTTCGGCAATCCGGTTTGATGACAATTCAGCTGTGGTCCTGACCAAAAACAATGAACCGGTGGGAACCCGTATTTTCGGACCGGTGGCAAGGGAGTTGAGGGCAAAGCGGTTCATGAAAATCGTTTCTCTGGCTCCGGACGTTTTGTAAAAACCGGGTGATTGGAGCATAAATAATGGAAACCGGAAAAATCAGAATAAAGAAAGATGACAAGGTAAAGATCCTTACCGGCAAAGATAAGGACAAAATCGGTAAGGTCCTTAAAGTGAACAAAAAAACCAATCGCGTTGTCGTTGAAAACATCAATGTGGTGAAGGTTCATCAAAAACCCACACAGGCGAACCCGCAGGGGGGGATTGTGGAAAAAAACATGCCTATTCATGTGTCCAATCTCATGCTCATGTGCAATGCCTGCGTGAAACCGACCCGGATTGGTACCAAAAAACTGGAAAATGGAAAACGGGTTCGTGTCTGTAAAAAATGCAATGAACAGATCGATGCTTAAGATCAGATCCGGAGAGAGCAAATGACCACGCTAAAGGAAAAGTACAAAACAGAAATCATTCCGAAATTAAAGGAACGATTTAATTATACGAATGGATTTCAAGTACCGAAATTAGAAAAGATTGTGCTGAACATGGGATTGGGAGAAGCCGTCAGAAATCCGAAAATTATCGAATCGGCCGCACAGGAACTGGCATTGATTGCCGGTCAGAAACCGGTAGTGACCCGGGCGAAAAAACCCATTGCCAATTTCAAGATTCGGGCGGACCTGCCCATCGGATGCAAAGTGACCCTGCGACGTGAAAAAATGTATGACTTTTTCGAGCGTCTGGTCAATATCGCGTTGCCGCGTGTCAGGGACTTCAAAGGTGTTTCTGCAAAAGCGTTTGATGGCCGAGGGAATTACAGCCTGGGAATTACCGAACATATCATTTTTCCGGAAATCGATTATGATAAAACGGACAGCATCAAGGGCTTGAATGTCACGGTCGTCACCACGGCTAAAACTGATGAAGAAGGCAGAGAGTTCCTGCGGTATCTGGGAATGCCTTTTAAAAATTAGATATCTGAAGGAGGAACGTTTGGCCAAGAAATCGTTAATTGCAAAGGCAAAGAGAAAACCCAAGTTTTCTGTGCGTGGGTATAACCGATGTCCGTTGTGCGGCAGGCCGAGAGGATTTATCCGGAAGGCGGGGATTTGCAGAATCTGTTTCAGAACCCTTGCCTCCGAGGGGAAGCTTCCCGGGGTGACCAAGTCCAGCTGGTAACAGGACATGGGTGTAATCAATTCGCAGTAGCGTATATTCAGCGAAATTTCAAGGAGATTCAACATGGCAGTGAGTGATCCCATTGCAGACATGCTGACCATTATCAGGAATGGTGGGAAAGCAGGGTTTGCCAAAGTGGATATCCCCGGATCAAAAGTGAAAATAGAAATGGTGCGGGTGCTGAAGGAACAGGGATATATCAGGAATTACAAATTTCTTGAAGATGACAAGCAGGGCAAAATCCGTGTTTATCTGAAATATGTCAAGGAAGGTAAGCCGACCATCTATGGAATCGACCGGGTGAGCAAACCGTCCTGCAGGGTGTACCGTAAGGCACAGGAAATCGAGCCGGTTCTGAACGGTCTGGGGGTCGCCATCGTTTCTACCTCAAAAGGGGTGATGACTGATAAGCAGGCCAGGGAAACCAACGTCGGCGGTGAAGTTCTTTGTAATGTTTGGTAAGTCAGGAGTTATGAAATATGTCACGTATAGGAAAAAAGCCGGTTCAGCTTCCTGACAAGGTCCAGGTCACCCTGAACGGGGATATTGTTCAGGTAAAGGGGCCCAAAGGCAATCTTGAACGTCAGGTGCATCCGGCAGTTACAATTGAGAAAAAAGAGTCGGTACTGGAAGTCAAAACCGATGAGAATGACAAGAAAAAAGTCGCGCTGCAGGGGTTATTCCGTTCCTTGATAGCAAATATGGTGACAGGTGTCAGTACCGGCTATGAAAAGCAGCTGCTCCTGGCGGGCATCGGCTACCGGGCGGAATCCAGGGGAAACAACCTGGTGCTCAATGTGGGATATTCCAATCCGGTGGAATATGTTCTTCCTAATGGCGTCAACGCCACGGTGGAAAACAACACCAAAATCACCCTTTCAGCGATTGATAAGGAACTGCTGGGTCAGACCGCGGCAAATATCAGAGATATCAGACCGCCTGAGCCCTATAAGGGCAAGGGGATCATGTATGCGGATGAACGAATCATGAGAAAAGCAGGCAAGACTGCGGGTAAAAACTAAAACCTGGGAATAGATATTATGGCAAATACAACACTGAAAACTATAGCAAGGCTCAAGCGTAAAAAAAGAATCAGAAAGCGCATCTACGGGGCATTGGATCGCCCCAGACTCAGCGTTTTCAGAAGTTCCAGCCACATTTATGCCCAGATTATCGATGATACCAAGGGAGAAACCCTGGTGTCCGCCTCAACCCTGGATAAAGAATACAAACAGCATCCTGTCACCGGCAAAAAACAGGAAATTGCCAAGGCCGTGGGTGTTCTCCTGGGTAAAAAAGCCCTGGATAAAGGGATTAAAAAAGTGGTGCTGGACAGGAATGGCTTTCTGTATCATGGACGCATCAAAGCACTCTCAGACGGGGCTCGTGAAGCTGGTCTGGAATTCTAATTAAGGAGGAAACCCTTGGCTAGACAGCAAATGGAAGACAATGGACTAATTGATAAAGTCGTCAAAATCAACCGGGTTGCCAAAGTGGTCAAAGGCGGCCGGAATTTTAGTTTCAGCGCCCTGGTGGTGGTCGGTGACGGCGAAGGCAGTGTGGGATACGGTCTGGGAAAAGCCACGGAAGTTCCAGAAGCCATCCGGAAAGGCATGGAAAAGGCCAAACGGAATATGGTGAAAATTTCTCTGCTGAACGGAACGGTCCCCTTTGAAGTGGTGGGAAAAGCCGGCGCCGGACGGGTATTGTTGAAACCGGCATCTCCGGGTACCGGTCTGATTGCCGGCGGGGGGATTCGTGCGGTTCTTGAAGTGGCGGGTGTGACAGATATACTGACCAAATGCATCGGCACCCACAATACTCAGAATATCGTCAGGGCAACCATGGCTGGACTGCAGTCTCTTTGTCTCAAAGAGGATGTGGCCAGAAGACGGGGCTTGAAACCTGAAGAAATTTGATTTTTTGACGTGACGTACCAAAGGAAATTGCAATGGCTGATAAATTGAAAATTACGCAGATACGAAGCACGATAGGGCGTCCGGCCAAACACGCCCGGATCATTCGATCGCTGGGCATCAAACGGATGAACCACACCGTGGAACACAACAATGACCCTGTCATTCTGGGACAGATAAAAAAAGTGTCCCACCTGTTGAAAGTAGAGGAGGTATAACATGCAGCTTCATGATCTGGCACCGGCGCCGGGAAGCAGAAAAAATAGAAAGCGCGTGGGCAGGGGCCCCGGGTCCGGTATGGGAAAGACGTCCACCCGCGGCCATAAAGGGTTGAAGGCCCGTGCCGGCGGCAGTGTAAGGCCGGGATTTGAAGGGGGCCAGATGCCCATATATCGACGGCTGCCCAAACGGGGATTTACAAATATTTTTAAAAGAAACCTTGCCGTTTTGAACGTCAAGGATCTGGAACGGTTTGAAGAGGGCGTCACGATCGATCCTGAGGCATTGTATCAGGCGAATCTGGTCAAAGGCCGGGTGGACGGGATTAAAATTCTGGGCACCGGTAAGGTGACCAAGAAACTGGTATTGAAACATCTGCTGGTTTCCGGAACCGCGAGAGACAAAATCGAAGCAGCCGGCGGCAGTGTTGAATAAGCTCTTTCTTACAAGGACAGTATTAGGATGATACAAAACAGCTACCAGAACATGTTGAAACTGCCTGATCTTAAACGCAAGATTCTGATTACACTTGGACTGCTGTTTGTTTACCGGGTTGGCGTGCACGTGCCCACCCCGGGAATCGATGCCACGGCATTGGCCTCTTTTTTTGCGGCGGCGTCAGGCACCCTGTTTTCCATGTTCAACATGTTTTCAGGCGGCGCACTGGAACGACTGTCCATTTTTGCCCTGGGTATCATGCCGTACATCAGCGCGTCCATTATTCTGGAATTGATGACCGTGGTGGTTCCCCATCTGGCACAGCTGAAAAAGGAAGGGGATGCGGGGCGTAAGAAAAAAACACAGTACACCCGCTATGGAACGGTGGTACTGAGTATCATTCAGGGTTTCGGCATCAGTGTGGGACTCGAATCCATGACCTCTCCGGCCGGTGTCGCCATCGTCCCCGATCCGGGATGGGGGTTCCGGCTGGTGACCATCATCACGCTGACAGCCGGCACCGCATTTATTATGTGGCTGGGGGAACAGATTACCGAAAGGGGCATTGGAAATGGGATTTCATTGATCATCTTTGCCGGTATCGTTGCCGCCATGCCGTCTGCCATCGGCAATACGGTCCGGTTGATGAGCACCGGTGAAATGGGAATTTTCTTCATTATCCTCCTGCTGGTGATCATGGTCACCGTGGTGGCCTGCATCATTTTCATGGAACAGGCCCAGCGGCGAATTCCGGTGCATTATGCCAAACGGGTGGTAGGGCGTAAGATGTATGGCGGCCAGACCTCACATCTGCCCTTAAAAATCAATACGGCCGGCGTGATTCCGCCCATTTTCGCCTCATCCATTATCATGTTTCCCACCACGATTGCCCAGTTTGCCAGCATGCCCCTGCTGCAAACCGTTGCAGCGATGTTCAGCCCGGGCACCATCTGGTACTACATACTGTATGTGGGATTTATCATCTTTTTCTGTTTTTTTTATACCGCCGTGCAGTTCAACCCCGATGATGTGGCGGACAACATGAAGAAGAACGGAGGATATATTCCAGGTATCCGGCCGGGAAAAAGGACGTCTGAATATATTGATAAGGTATTGACGCGGATCACGCTGGCGGGTGCCATATATGTTTCTGCCGTGTGCGTGCTGC
>JBFLKI010000073.1:0-6729 GCA_040883135.1 Desulfotignum sp.
GTGTGCCAGCCGTGTCCGGACAGGTACTGTTTTGGCACCTGCCACTGGTTTTTCTGGATCTCGGGATCACGGATCTGTTGAATCTGTTCCGGTTTGAAATCCACGCCCAGGCGGTTGAAATATCCCACCATGGCTTTGGCCGTGCCGGATGTGTCCGCTTTCCCCTGCTGATGACTTTCCTTGATTTCCAGTGTGTACCCCTTGAACAGACCCGGGAACTGATTGGCTGCATACGCCATCATGGCCTGAAACCCGACGATCTGTTTGGCCATGTTGGGGGCGATCACCGCCGGAACAGTCCCCTGGGAAACCTCAGTTTCCAGAACCTGCCGGTCTCCACCGGTGGTGCCCATCACAAAGGGGATGTGATGGTGGAGGTAAAACCGGGCATTGGCATTGACGGCGGAAGGATGGGTATAGTCAATGGCGATGAGGTTCCGGTACTGCTGCCGGATGACCGGAATGGCCGTTTCCCGGACATCGGGTTTTATCAGTGTGATATCGATATTCCCGATCCGGACACCGGTTTCCGGGACTTCCGGTCCGGTCAGGGAAACCGGGATGAGTTGGAACCGCGGATCAGACACTGCCGCCCGGGCCATGGTCGCCGCCACATTGCCCGGCAGCCCGTTGATCATGACAGAAACAGGTTTCATGGAAATTCTCCTTACAGGCTCATAATCAGTTTTTTGAGACGGCGGAGGGTGTCCGGCGCTCTGGTTTGTCCCCATCGCTTCAGGGAGGCAACCGCCGCTGGAATATGGGTTTCAAACCACCGTTTTCCCTTCACCCGGCTCAGATAGGCGAATGCCCCGAGTATCTGAAGGTTCCGGGTCAGGGTGCAGTAATCAACGCTTTGGACAAACCGGTGCCGGCTGTCTGAAGATGTCAGCTTCAACCGGTCCATGGCATAAGCCAGCAGATCGGTTTGCACTGGTTCGGGCAGCATGACATAGGGATCCACCAGCAGCGATGCCAGATCATATTGAATCGGCCCCAGCCGTGCGGCCTGGAAATCAATAAAAAACGGCGCCCCGTCCTTGATCATGATGTTTTTCGACTGACAGTCCCGGTGCATCAGGCCTTCCATGCCGTGTGCCAGGGCAAGATCGGCAATGAAGTGGAACTCATCCTCCAGCGCATCGAACAAAATATTTTTCCCCAGATACCCTTGGATAAAACTGTCCATAAAATACCGGCATTCTTTTTCCAGAATCAGGGATTTTGAGTAATACGGGGTCTGGCAGGTCCAGGACAGGTCGAATCCGACAGCCCCAATTTTAGAAAACAGGATCAACCGGTCAACGACTTTCCGGTAAATATGGAGGATGTCCGCCGGTTCCGACAGCTGGTTCACCAGGTCGGCCAGATGGGTGTTTCCCAGATCCTGGACCGCCACCACTCCGGCCAGGGAATCATGGGCCAGTATCCGGGGGACAGCAACGCCCCGGTCATGGAGATGGTGACCGATTTTTACAAAGGCATCCATCTGGGAACGGGTCTGTGATCCCGGCAGACAGATGCCGTGATCACAGACAATTGCGGACCGGGAAGAAATGTCCGGTTTCGGTCTTGCCCGGAACCAGGTCCGGTCGGACCCGTCTCCGGACAAGGCCTGGATGTCAATACCGGTCACCGGGGCGTCAAGGGCAATGGCGCTGATCCACAGCCGGGCCGTGCGAGAGTAGGTGTCGCTGGTGCCGAGGTCTTCCCAGAACAGATCCCGGGCCACGTAGGCGTTGATCCCTCCGGCCGGACACAGCCGGGAATACCAGTCGATACTGGAAAACACCGGTTCTTCCGGCAGATGGTCAAAGATGTCCGGAGACAGCACCTGGATGCCGGTGAATGCCAGACCCTGGCCCGGGGACCGAAATCCGGTGATCCATCCGTCCGCATCCATGGTCACCTGGTTGTAGGGACCGCGGTCATGGAGCACCAGGGTGGCCAGGGCCCGTGTTTTCTGATGAAACCGCCATACGGACTTCAGGTCGATATCCGTAACGATGTCGCTGTTGATCACAAAAAAGCGATCATTTGCCATCAGATGC
Source organism: Desulfotignum sp. (assembly GCA_040883135.1). Lineage (GTDB taxonomy): Bacteria > Desulfobacterota > Desulfobacteria > Desulfobacterales > Desulfobacteraceae > Desulfotignum. Next base: position 2,052 of record JBFLKI010000073.1, read on the forward strand.
CTGACATTGGCAATGGCACCCCCGGTATCCAGAATCCGGGGCTCGTGGACCTGCCGGACATCCACATCCGGCCCGGTATTCAGGCCGGCGAGAAACTCAGTGATCTGATGGGACAGATGGTGGGTGTTGATCAGGATCCGGCGGCATCCGCACGCAATCAATCGGTCGATGGTATGCTTGAGGATCGGAACACCGCCCAGGGTGAACAGGGGCTTGGGAATGATCCGGGTATGGGGCAGCAGCCTTGTCCCGAATCCGGCCGCCAGTATCAACGCGTTCATGACCGTCTTCAGGAGGCGATCACCCGGATCAGCCGGTTGATGATCTGCTTGTAGTAATCGATCTGGATCTGGTCTTCAGATCCGTTGATGCCGTTCCTGCAGAAGAACCTCGCAGCATTCCGGTAATTGATCAAAGACAGGGATTCTTTCAGGTTCACCTGTTTCCGCTTGTACAGACGGCTGCCATGCGAATGGATTTTCTTGGCGATTTCCTTTTCATCCTGGGGGATTTTAGTCTCTTTCTCAAAATAGAGCAGGGCGGTTTCATAGGACTCCAGAAATGGCAGCAGGAATGCGGCAAACCACTTGAGTTTTCGCAGGCCCCGGGAGGTCAGGTTGAGCATGTCCATGCCGGCGGGATCCGGGACCAGGATGCCTTCATTGATGAACCCTCTGATACAGTTGGAAAGCTGTTCTTCACAGGTGATTTCCTCCTCGCTGAAGAATTCATCATGGAATATTTTATCCAGGAACCGATACCGTCGGACCAGGTCGGACAGCACGAATTTGAACCGGTCCACCTCCAGAATGGCCACCGCCGTATAAGCGGCCGGAATGAAAAAAGAGATTACGGAGTTTTTATAATAATCCAGAATCGCCCGTTTGTTGTGCTTGACGATAAAGTAGGTGTCATCGGTGATCTCTTCTTCATCCTCATCCACCAGTTCCATGAAGTTTCTGGACAGGAAATTATGGATCACGGTGTTGAAGGTGTTGTCCAGATCCAGAAGCAGGGTCTCCGACAGTTCCGCCTTGTCGTTCATCAGTATGTTGAGGTAGGTGTTGGCCTGTTCGATCATCTGGCCTTTGGAAAAGCTGTTTTTCGGACTGTTGAGAATGGCACTGGCAATGATGCCGTGGGGGGTTGCCACGGCCTGTCTGTTGATGGCGGCCATTAATTTATAACTGAATTTCTTGACAAAATCCATGAATTCCGGGTCGGTTGCCCGGGTCGGATCCATATGCATCTTCTGCATGTAGGATTTGATGGAAATGGGGGTGTCGAACCGGATATACACCTTGCCGTATTTTTTCTTGAGAAATTTACGGGTGCTGATCAGTCCTTTCAGGGTTTCCGGGCTCTTGCTGCCGCCTTCGATCTCCTTGAGATAGGCGTCTTCCTCCAGAACCCGGTCATATCCCACAAAAATGGGCACAAAATACAGGTTGTCGCAGGCACCATTCAGAAACGCCTTGATGATCATGCCCATACCGCCCGGACGCGGGGTCAGCAGTTTGCCGGTGCGGCTCCGGCCGCCTTCGATGAAAATCTTGATATTGAACCCTTCATACAACAGCTTTTCCAGGTATGCGGCAAAGATTTTTGAATACAGGGTCGCCCCCTTGAAGGTGCGTCTGAGAAAAAATGCGCCACCCCCTCTGAACAGCGGACCTAAGGGCCAGAAAGACAAATTCTTGCCGGCCGCAATATGCGGGCAGGGCATGTTGTTTCTGAACATGACATAGGGAAGCAAAAGATAATCCAGATGGCTTTTATGACAGGGCACCAGAATCAGCGGGGCTTCCGCATATTTTTCACGCATCCGGTTGATCTGTTTCTGGTCCACGTCCAGGCCTTCGAAAATGTTCTTGAAAATCCAGGTAAGTATCCAGTTTCCCAGGTTGATGATCCGCAGGTTGTAGTTGGCTGCGATTTCATTGATATAGGCGGCGGCTTTTTTGTTGGTTTTTTTCAATGAAATGTTGTTCTGGGCCGCATAATCCGCCAGAAATTCCCTGAGTGACTGCCGGTTCAGGATGTCTTCGGTGATTTCCTGCCGGGATTTGAGCACCGGTCCGGTAATGCTCTTTCGCTGGCGGTTCAGGATATCCACCAGAAAACTTCTCAACCGGTGGGTCTGAAATTCCGAATCCAGACGCTGAATTTCAGGTCTGGAAAGAAATTCCATCAGATTCACGGGCCGGGCCAGTTCCACCCGGATCTTTTCCGGATGGCGCATCAGAATCGACATCCGCTTCAACCATCCGGGCTTCTCATGGGTGCCGAACAGAATTTCGCCCAGGCCCGGATTTTTATGCATGGGTCGGGTCACATAGATGATGTCTTCAGGGATGATGATCACCGGTTGTTTCATTTGCTTTTGAAATTCAATCAAATGATACAGCGGGTCAGGGGTGGCACGGATGAACCGGTTGTAGAAATCGTCTTCTTCGATCAGATGGACAAACCCGGATTTGCCTGAATACAGCTCCTTGAAGGCGTATCCGGATTTGTAGAAATCCTTGAATCTGAAATGGTGAAAAAAATAATCCAGATGTGACAGCCAGATCCGGAGCAACCGTTTGACCGGCAGCAGAAAAAAGAAATGCAGGTCAAATCCCAGCTCCGGATAGGGCACGCCCTGTTCCTTGAGCCGGGTATGAAAATATAGAAAATCGAACAGCCGCTTGTTTTTGCTGGCATAAATGATACACGCATTCTTGTCCAGGGCCTTGATTTTTTCCAGGTTGTGATCATCCAGATTGATTTTCCGAATCAGACGGTTCAATAGTTTCCGGGTGACATAGCTGTGATTGCCCGGGTAAAGGTTGGTGAAATAGTCGGAGGTGTTTCCGAGCAGGGAATCGATGATACGGCGGATCCTGGCCCGGGTTCCGGGGATCAGGGTTTTGAAAAACTGGAAAAGGTGCATGCATGCTCCCTGATAATTATCGCCTAAAAACGGTGTGGTTCAACCTGTAATTATTATCAGACCTGACTTTTAAAGGCAATATGTATTGTTGAAGCCCTGGGCAGGCTTCTGCCAAAATGGTCTTGATAAATGAGCATGCCTGTGGTATTTTCCAAAAAAATATTGATATGACGGGTTTTATGAATGTGTGACCCATTTCGGGCAGTGAAAAAAACAAGGAGGAATTACTTATGAAGACGTTGATCGGCGGTGCAATAGCAGTGCTTCTCGGTGTGGTCGGACTGGCCGTCTGGTTTGGTCATTTTTTGAATCTTCTGGCCGGATGTATTCCGCCGATTCTGCTGTTGGGCGGCGGACTCGCGCTGTATCTGGGGTTTGATGAACTCAAGGATTCATGGAAGAACAAAGAAGGCAAGGATGCCCCGGCAGATGACAAGTCGCGAATCGCTGAGCTGGAAAAGGAACTGAACGAACTCAAGAAAGATTAGTCCAGCCGGGTCAATTGCTCCCGTGCCGGGCGGTTGAACCATTCAAGGTGAAAAAACTAGGAAGGGCCAGTTTTATACCGGCCCTTTTTTTATACCGGGCAGGCGCATGAACACAGACCATCATGGATTATTCATACAGATGGTAGCGGCGTGACACGGTTTTGAAGGTATCCAGTTCATGTTGCCATCCCGCCCGGATCTTTTTGATGTCCGTCATTGAGCACAGGTCGTCACGAACGGCCGGATCTCCTAAAATCAGGTCCACAGGGAGGCGGTCGTATTCATATTCATACGGGGGCGGGGTGAATGCAAAGGCATCCGGATGGTGTTTGATGATCAGCTGTAATGCCAGCAGGGAGGCGGTATAGGGCTCGAACCGGTTACGGTCCGTGACATGAATGTGAAAGCCTCTACAGGGCTGATCCTGCCATTTGCCGGACGTGGGCTGAAAACACACCGGCCTGAAACAGGCCCCGGAAATTTCCCGGTTAAATACCGGCGCCATGCGCGCGGTCTCCACGAACGGAGCGCCAAACAACTCAAACGGCAGTGTGGTTCCGCGCCCTTCACTGATATTGGTCCCTTCGAAGATCACCTGACCGGGATAGACCTTGCAGGACAAGGGGGTTGGCTGGTTGGGCGACGGGGCGATCCAGGTGCGTCCGGTGTCGGCCCAGTACATGTCCCGCTGCCAGCCGGACATGGGCACGACGGTCAAATCGCATCCGATCCCACATTCCCGGTTGAAAAACCGGCAGATCTCCCCCACGGTCATGCCGTGGCGCATGGGGATGGGGAACCGTCCCACAAACGAAGCGGATTCCTGTCTGAGTACATTGCCTTCCAACCGGTTACCGCCGATGGGATTGGGCCGGTCCAGAACCACCACGGATTTTCCGGTTTCGGCCGCCACCTCCATGCAGTAGGAAACGGTATAGATGAATGTGTAGACCCGGGTCCCCACATCCTGGATGTCCACCACCAGGGTGTCCAGGTTATCAAACATCTGTTCCGTGGGAATCCGGGTGTGGCTGTACAGGCTGTAAATGGGGATGCCCAGTAACGGTTCCCGTCCATGGGGGGACTCGATCATGTTGTCCTGTTTTTCCGCGTAAAATCCGTGCTGGGGTGAAAACAGGGTGGTCAAATGACCGGGAAGCAGGTTCTGGAATATGCGGACCGCATGATGAAACCGGAAATCCACGGATGCGGGGTTGGCAAGCAGGCCCAGGCGCCGGCCTTTGAGCAGTGATAA
>JBFLKI010000332.1:0-27186 GCA_040883135.1 Desulfotignum sp.
GAAAGGGGCGATGTTTTTTGAAAGAAATTACTGTCACGGTTATTGACAACGATGTTGAAAAAGCCTTGAGAATTTTGAAGAAAAAAATCCAGAATGATGGACTCTTCAAACGACTCAAAGTGAAAAAACATTTTGAAAAACCCTGTCAATACAGAAGACGTAAGATGCGTGAAGCCATGCGCAGGCAACGGATCGCAGCTTCTAAATCCCGCAGAAAACGCAGATAACCCATTTAAACCGATCCCGGCGGACTGTCACTTGAAACGGAATGCCGGGATTTTTATGTGCTCATTATGGCGGTAAGTTACCAGCAATGCCTTGAAAACATATACCAGCTGGGCCGGTTCGGCATCAAGCTGGAGCTGGAGACTATCCGGAACATCCTGGCACGACTCGGCCATCCGGAAAAAAAATACCCTTGTATCCATGTGGCCGGCACCAACGGCAAGGGATCCACAGCCACCTATATCGCCGCCATATTGCAGGCCGCCGGATTCAAAACCGGAATTTACACCTCCCCCCACCTGGTGAAATTCAACGAACGGATCTGCATCAACGGACAAATGATCTCCGATCCGGATGTGGTCACTGCGTATGAGGCAGTGAGCCAAGCAGATACCGGCGACAGACACGCCACGTTCTTTGAAATTGCCACAGCTATGGCTTTTTTTCATTTTTCCAGGGAAAAAGTGGACTGGTCCGTGATCGAAACGGGCATGGGCGGGCGGTTTGACGCCACCAACATCATCGAACCCGCGCTCGGGGTCATCACCAACCTTTCCATTGAACATACCCAGTATCTGGGCACCACCATACAGGCTCTGGCAACGGAAAAAGGTGGAATCATCAAACCCGGAGCCCCGCTGGTCACCAGTGTTCACCAGCCGTCCGGAATCCGAATCCTCAAGCAGATTGCCAGAGAAAACAACACGCCTGTTTATCAGTACAAACAGGATTTCTTTGTCCGAAAAAACCCGGATAAACCCACAGTCACTTACCGGGGCCTGAACCTGCGCATCCCCGACATCACCCCGCCGTTACCCGGTGACCATCAAAAGGAAAATTTAGGCATGGGCCTGGCAGCGTGTGAACTGATTTTTGACAAATACAAGGGAAACGATCCCCGGTATCAACTGACACCGGATCTGGTCAGACAGGGACTTGCCGGGACCCGATGGCCCGGTCGGCTGGAAGTCATCCAGGAACATCCATTGGTCATTCTGGACGGGGCCCACAACCTGAAAGCATCCCAGGTCCTGGCCCGATATCTGTCCACCACCCTGGCCGGCAGACAACTGACCCTGGTCATCGGTATTCTGGATGACAAACCCTATGAAGCCATGCTCAAGAACCTGCTTTCCGTGGCCCACCGGGTGATCATCACCCGAGCCAAAATCGATCGAAGCCTGCCGACCTCGGTACTGGCCGCGGCGGCAAAAAAAATTTTCACGGGACCCGTTCAGGTGATCGAAAAGGTATCCGAAGCTGTTTCTCATGCAATTTCAAGCACTTCTGACAAAGATGCCGTCTGCATTGCCGGGTCTTTATACGTTGCAGGAGAAGCCAAGGAAAAATTTGATCTGGATTTTTTTTGACAATCTGGTATATTCACTTTTGTTTTTTCAAGCGCCCGTAGTCCAGTGGATAAGACGTCAGCCTCCGAAGCTGAAAATCGCTGGTTCGATTCCAGCCGGGCGCACCATTCCTCTTCTTTAATGAAAACACCCCTTCACATAGCCCTGCTCTCCTACCGGAGCAATCCCCATTGCGGCGGCCAGGGGGTGTATATCCGGCATCTGAGCCGGGCGTTGTCCGATCTGGGACACCGGGTGGAGGTCATTGCCGGCCCCCCGGATCCCCAGCTCAATGGCCATGCCGGCCTGACCATGCTCAAAACCCTGGATCTGTATAATCCGGACGCCCTGTTCCGCACCCCCAGCCTTGAAGAACTGTCCGACCGCATCAACCTGATGGAATGGCTGGATGTGTGCACCATGGGATACCCGGAACCCTGGACCTTCGGCAAGCGGGTGGTCCGTCACCTCAAAGGCAGAGAAACCCGGTATGACATCATCCATGACAACCAGAGTCTGTCCTATGGACTGCTGGCCTTGATGAAAAAAGTACCGGTCACCGCCACCATTCATCATCCCATGACCGTGGACCGACGGCTGGCGGTCAAGGCCACAAAGTCGTTTTACAAGAAAGTCAAAGCCCTGCGGTGGTATTCGTTCATCCACATGCAAAAAAAAGTGGCCAGACAACTTTCGAAAATTCTCACGGTATCCACGGTATCCAAACAGGATATTTCAAAAGAATTCGGCATCCCGGAAAACCGGTTTTCCGTCATTTCCAACGGCATCGATACCGCCAGTTTCCATCCCCTTGACTGGGTGAAAAAAATCAAGGGCCGGATCATTGTCACCAATTCTGCCGACACCCCGCTCAAAGGGCTGTATCATCTGCTGTATGCCGTGAAAAATATTGTCAGAAAACAGCCAATTTTTCTGGTGATCATCGGTACCCCCAAAAAAAACGGAGGGGTCGAACGGCTGGTGAAACATCTGGATTTGGGCCGGAACATTGAATTTACCGGACGCATTACCCAGGAACGGTTTGTCAAAGAATATGCCAAAGCCAGTATTGCCGTGGTGCCGTCTCTGTATGAAGGATTCGGCCTGCCCGTGGGGGAAGCCATGGCCTGCCGGATTCCGGTGATCTGCACCACAGGCGGGGCATTGCCCGAAGTGGCCGGTGACGCCGCAAAACTGGTGCCTCCGGGGGACAGTTCGGCCCTGGAAAGGGCCATTGTCGAACTGCTGGATGATCCGGCCGAGCAGGAAGCCCTGGCTCAAAAAGGATACGACCGGGTCCTGACCCATTTCACATGGGAGGCCACGGCCCGGAAAACCGTTCAGGCATATCGGGAAATCATCCATGATTACCATTGATTTCAACCGGTTGGAGATCCTGCCCGGCGACCGGATCCTGGATATGGGATGCGGTGAAGGCCGGCACATGGTCAAGGCCTGCCAGATGGACCCTACCCTGTGTCTGGGAGCGGATTTTGTTTATGACAATCTAAAAACCACCCGGGACAAACTGAAATTTCATCAGGCGTTGGGTGATCTGTCCTGCGACCGGTTCGGCCTTTCCCGCATGGATGTCACCCGCCTGCCCTTCAGAGACCAAAGCTTTGATGCCGTCATCTGTTCAGAGGTGCTGGAACATATTCCAAACGATGACACGGCGATATCCGAGCTGGTGCGCATTCTCAAGTCCGGACGGATTCTGGCGGTAAGCGTGCCAAGGTTTTATCCGGAAAAAATCTGCTGGTGTCTGTCGGATGACTATACCGCCGCGGACATGGGACATGTAAGAATCTACCAGAAGAACCGTCTGGTAAAAAAAATCATAGACACCCCCATGAAATTCCTGGGAGCTCATTTTGCCCACAGCATCCACACCCCCTACTGGTGGCTCAAATGCCTGACCGGCCCGGATAGGACCGATGTCCGCCTGGTGAATCTGTATCACCGTCTGCTGGTCTGGGATATGATGAAGCAACCCGCCGTTACCCGGTTTCTGGACCGGCTGCTCAATCCGGTTCTGGGAAAAAGCCTGGTGATGTATTTCAGGAAAAAATGATCATCCGATCAGATAGGTACCGGTGCCGGTGGCGATGGCCCGTTGCCGGTCATTGAACAGATCGATTCTGGCCACCACGATACGGGAACCGGCTCTGATGATGTGGCTTTTGCACACAAAGGCCCTGCCTTTTCCCGGCCGCAGATAATCGACCCGCATGTCAATGGTGGCGGAAGCGGTCAACCGCTTGTAAAGCCGCTCCGAAGAATCGGTTTCATGCAATCTGGCACAGGAAATGAGTGCGCTCAGCCCACCGGTCAGATCGATCACGGCCGCCGTAACTCCGCCGTGGAGAATACCGGCAGCGGAGTTGCCGATCAGGTCCGGCTTCATGGCAAAGCAGACCGTTGCGTCACCCGTGTCGTAATCCAGCAAATCGATGTCAATACCCAGCACCTTGTTAAACGGCAGCAACTCCAGGTAATAAGACCGGATCTGCTCCAGAGCGGCGTGTGTCATGAAATTTCCTTATATGGACGGTTTCTGCTGCAATACGCCCAGGGTTCCGGTCATGGGCAGTTCGATGTAATCTCCGGTCTGCCGGGCAATGTCATAGACCCGCCTGGGAGCCTGACCGCCTTCAGCCGGATCCAAAAAAATATCATGAAACACCAGAAATCCATGGGTCATGACATGGGGGGACCAGGTCAAAAAATCCTGGTAAGCGTCATCAAACGAATGTCCCCCGTCAACAAACACCATGGACAAGGGGGTCCGCCACATTTTGCCGGCAACAGCAGATTCACAGATCAGGGGAACCACATGATCCGTCAGGCCTGCCGACTCAATGGTCCGTAAAAAAAACGGCAGCGTGTTGATGCGGTCGGTGGTTGTATCATACAACTCCGGATCGAAATATTGTTCTCCGGGCTGCTGTTCCTCGGACCCGGCATGATGGTCAATGGAAAACAGCGTGGCGTTGTGCTGCCTGCACGCCCAGCCGATCACCGCCGCGGAAAATCCGCAATAGGATCCGATCTCCAGAATCGGGCCCATGGCAGCGGCAGTCAGGGCCAGGTCATGAAGACGGACCGCTTCTTCATCTGCCATGAATCCCTTGATTTCATGCAGAAAATCAAAATCCATCTTCGTCATAATTTTTCACCATAATCTCCCGGGGTTTGGTGCCGATCTGCGGACCGATAATGCCTTCATGTTCCATCATTTCAATGAGCCGGGCGGCCCGGTTGTATCCGATGCGAAGCCGCCGCTGCACATAGGAGATGGATGCCTGGCCGGACTGGGTCACCACGGCCACGGCTTCATCATATTTCTCATCATAATCGGATTCGTCAAATTCCCGGATCTCTTCCTCGTCATCCCCTTTGGTGATATTTTCATCATATTCGGGTTTGCGCTGCTCTTTGAGGAAACCGGTCACTTTGGCGATCTCCTTTTCGGAAATATACGCCCCCTGAATCCGCATGATCTTTCCGGTGCCGGGCGGACAGAACAGCATGTCCCCGTTTCCCAGAAGACTTTCCGCCCCGCCCTGGTCCATGATGATCCGTCCGTCGATCTTGGAGGAAACCTGAAAAGAGATGCGGGTGGGAAAATTGGCCTTGATGGTGCCGGTGAGCACATCCGCGGACGGCCGCTGGGTGGCGATGATGATATGGATGCCGGCGGCCCGTGCCATCTGGGCCAACCTTGTCAGGGCAAACTCCACATCTTTGGAGGCCACCATCATCAGATCCGACAGCTCGTCCACAATCACCACGATAAAGGGCAGTGGTTCCAGATGCATCAGGTCATTTCCGGTATCCTTTAGAGAGTCGCCCTTTAGCCGGTCAGCCCGGGACCGTTGTTTTTCCCGGACCATGTCATTGTACTGGGCCAGGTGGCGCAGGCCGTTTTCCTCCAGCAGTTCATACCGGCGCTCCATCTCCTTCACGGCCCAGAAAAGGGCGTTGGTGGCTTTTTTCATGTCCGTGACCACCGGAGAAATGAGATGGGGAATCTCATTGTACACCGACAGTTCGATGCGCTTGGGATCGATCATGATGAACTTGACCTCATCCGGGGTGGCCTTGTACAAGAGGCTGATGATCATGGCGTTGAGCCCCACGCTTTTACCGGTACCGGTGGCGCCGGCGATGAGCAGATGGGGCATTTTGTCCATCTTGGTGACCACCGGCCGACCCATGAGATCCTTGCCGAGTCCCAGGGTGAGCATGGAATCCGATTCGATGAAATCTTTGCATGCGACCATTTCCCGCAGGTTCACCATTTCCCGTTCATCATTGGGAATCTCAATGCCCACCACATCCCTTCCCGGGATGGGGGCCACAATCCGGATACTCACCGCACTCAAAGCCAGGGCGAGATCATCGGAAAGGCCGGTGATTTTAGACAGCTTGATGCCCGGCGCCGGACGGTATTCAAACGTGGTGATCACCGGTCCGGGCAGAATTTCCGCCACCTCGCCCCGGACATTGAAGTCATTGAGCTTGCTTTCCAGAATCCGGGCTTTTTCCTGCAACTTATCCGTATCGATTTCCCGCCGGACCTTCACCTTTGCCTCCAGAAAATTCAGCGGCGGCAGCTTGAACGCCTCCTGCTCCCGGATATCCTCCAGCATTTTGTCTGTTGCATATTCGGAGGTATCAAACTGAGGCGCCACAATGGTGGGCCCAAACATATCGTTTGAATCAATATCGGTGCCGCCGTCATTTTCAGGCGCATTTTCTGATTCAAAAGCATCATCAAAATCCTCGATTAAACCCCGGCTTTCCGGTTTTTTCCGCGAAGGAAACGGCAGACGTTTCAGCAAAGATCCCGGGGCATCAGCCGTGACCTGGCGGTTCAACCGTTCTGAGCGACGCAGTTTCCATTGCTCCACCCGCTGTTTAAGAGAGCATGACACCGTTTTCAGATCCCGGTTGACCGCCGCCACAAACGCCGCGGTTTTCCGGGAAATCGTCCGGCCCAGGGCCACCATGGAAATACCGGTGGCGAAAATGAATCCCATGACGGCAAAGAATATCAGGACGATGATGCATCCGGCGGTGTTGGCATAGGTCAGCAGAAACCCGGCAAGGGTGGTACCGACCCATCCGCCGGCCGGCACCAGGGTGCCGAAAAGGGGGTACACATCCCTGAACAGGAAAAATCCGGCTCCGGTGGCGAACATCAAAATGATGCCACCGGCCGGTGTCATCCACATGACCCGGGAAGATTTTTCCTTGATATAGGACAGGGTGAGCAGTGACAGAATCACCGGCACCCAGAACGCCCCCACGCCGAACAGAAAAACCAGAAAACCGGCCGCATGGGCCCCCACCAGACCGAACAGGTTGTGAATGGGACCATGTGCGATTAAAACACCATTGCCGACGGACGGATCATCCGAATGAAAGGAAAACAGGCTGACGGCAAAGAAAATGATCAAAAACAGCAGCAGCAGTGAAAGCAGTTCTTTTTTCATACTTCGATGATGATGGGTACGATGAGCGGCTTGCGGTTGATGGTATAAGAGAAATACTGTTTCAGGGCTTTCTTGAGACGGGTGCGGATCAGTTCCACCCGGGACGCCATCCCGGCCTCGATTTCCTCCACAATTTCCAGGATGACACACTGGGCATCATCCACCAGATGCCCGGTGGCGGAATCAAACACAAACCCTCTGGAAATCAGCTCAGGGCCGTACAGCACCACACCGGTCTCCTCGTCAATGATCATGGTCACCACCACCAGACCCCCCTCGGACAATTCACGCCGATCCTTCAACACACTGCGGCCCACGTCTCCGATCCCCTTGCCGTCCACCATGACCCGGCCGGTGTGCACCTGGCCGTCGATCCGTCCACCTTTGTGGTCGAATACAATCACCTGGCCATCTTCGGCCACCAGTACATGGTCTCTGGGAAGTCCCATTTTTTCCGCCAGCCGGGCATGGATCACCAGGTGCCGGTATTCGCCGTGAATCGGAATGAAATAGTCGGGTTTGGTCAGGGTCAGCATCAGTTTGAGTTCTTCCTGGTGGGCATGACCGGAGGCGTGAATCTCGGCGGCCTTGGAATAAAACACATCCGCTCCCCGGCGATACAGTTTGTTGATAATACTGGCGATGGCTTTTTCATTGCCCGGGATGTTCTTGGAAGACAGAATCACATTGTCCCCTTTTTTGATGCGGATATGCTTGTGGACCCCGGACGCCATCCGCACCAGAGCGGACATGGGTTCGCCCTGGCTGCCGGTGGTGATGATCAGCACCTGGTCATCGGGCAGGTGTTTGATCTGTTTGATGTCCACAATGGTATCCGGCGGGCAGGAGATATGGCCCAGTTTGTCCGCCACGGCAATGATCTGTTCCATGGACCGGCCGTTGAACACCACTTTACGCCCGTTTTTCACGGCAATGTCAATCACCTGCTGAATCCGGAATACGTTGGAGGCGAACAGGGTCACGATCACCCGTCCTTGGGCCCCTGAAATCACTTTTCCCAGGTTCTTGGCCACTGCCTGTTCAGACATGGTGTACCCTTCCACCTCAACGTTGGTGGAATCGGACATCAGGGCCAGCACCCCTTGTTCCCCATACCTGGCAAAGGAAGACAAATCCGTGTTTTTCATGGGATCGGTGTTGTGGCTGATACGGAAATCTCCGGTATGAATCACCACGCCTTCCGGGGTCTGAATGGCCAGTCCCACCCCTTCGATGGTGGAATGACTCACCCGGATGAATTCGATCTCAAACGGATCCATGGACAGGATCTCCCCCGGACTGACCAGATTGAGGTCCACGCGGGTGTTGAGTTCGAATTCCACCAGTTTATTCCTGACGATGCCCAGAGTAAAAGCCGTGCCATAGACTGGAATCCGGATTTCCTTCAACAGATAGGGCAATGCCCCGATGTGGTCTTCATGGGCATGGGTAATGATAATACCGTGAATTTTTCTGCGGTTTTCCCGGATGTAATCCATGGCGGGAATCACAATATCCACCCCCAGCATGTAGTCTTCGGGAAACATGAGGCCGGCATCGATGATAAACATCGCATCATCATATTCCACCACCATCATGTTGAGGCCGATTTCTCCAAGCCCACCCAGCGGTATCAGTTTAAGCATGTAATTCCCAGTATATTTTCAGATGCGGATGGCCAGCTTTTCAAGAAAGGCGTCGGTCATGCCAATCAACCAGTTCCGCTGATTTTCAGTAGCATAGGCCATGCAGTCGCACCGGATATGTTTTCGGGTTCTGACCAGCAGTTCACAGGCCAGGACGTTTTTTTCCAGTTTCAAGGCAAACACGTGGGGCGCGCAGTCCCGGTGAGTTGTCTGTACCGGCGTGAGCACGCTCGCATCTATCGGCAGCCAGTAGATTCCCACAATCCCCGCCGCCTGAGCATGTTCATCCAGATATGCCTTTAACCGGTCATGGTCCTGCGGCCGCAGCCCGTCTATGACATATTGTTTCATAACTGCCATAAATACCACAGATGCATCGGGCCTTGCAACGGGTTTATCAGATCATGAATCTTTCAGGCCACTGCCGCCGGCCGGTGCAGGGCCAGAAAATTGCCGCCCACCACCAGAATCATGCCGGCAACAGCTGAAATACTCCAGACATATCCTTCGGCAAAAGAAGAGATGATCAACGCCACCACCGGGACCACCATGATGCTGTAGGAGGCCTTGCTTGCACCCAGGGAGCGGATCAGGGTCAGATAGCTGGTGAACGCGATAATGGAACCAAACACCGCCAGATAACACAGAGAGGTCACATACGGCAGGGTCATGGAAAAATCAAATTCTTTGCCAAGAAAAAGGGCCAGGAACGCCAGAGTCAAAGCGCCATACCCCATGCCAAAGGCATTGGCCTGGATCACCGGAATATTGTTTCTGGAATTTCTGGCGGACGTGATGTTGCCCAAAGAGGCCAGAAGAACACTGGTAAACCCGAAAGCCACGCCCATCAGGTTTTTGTCCGTCAGGTCAAAGGACTCGATTTCATGCATGAAAATCAGAACGATCCCTACGATCCCGACCCCCGCGCCCAGAACCATTTTCCGCTCCACGGGTGCGCCCAGAAAAAACGCCCCGTTGGCAATGTTCATGAACACGATGGAGGAAAACAGCACGGCCACAAGCCCGGAAGTGAGATAGACTTCCGCCACATAGACCAGCCAGTAGTTCACGGAAAACAGCAGCAACCCCAGCAGGGCCATGAACACATGATCCCGGAACGAAAAGATCAGGGTCATCCCCCGCAGTTTGCAGAATACCAGCAGAATCACGGAGGACAGGGCAAACCGGTATACCACCGATATCATGGGATCCACGGTTCCCAGCTGGAATTTGATGCCGATCCAGGTGGATCCCCAGATGATCACGGTCACCACATACAGCAAGCTGTCTTTCACGGACATCGATATTTCCCTCCTGCAAGCCGTTCCGGGCAGGCATTGATCCTTGTCTGTTTTCTCAACCGCTTTTCAGGCGATTCCCAGCAACCGCAGAATCGTAAACCAGATCAGGGGGATGAAAATGGCGGGCAGCATGTTTCCCACCTTGATCTTTTCTTCCCGGAGCATGTTCATGCCGATTCCCAGAATCAACACGCCCCCCACCCCGGACATCTGTGAGATCACCGCCGGCACCAGCAACGGTTTGAGCACCGATGCCATCAGCGTGATGGCCCCCTGGTACAGCAGCACCGGCACTGCGGAAAACATCACTCCCAGGCCCAAAGACGAACTCAAGATGATGCTCACAATGCCGTCCAGGCAGGACTTGGCGAACAGGGTGGCATGGTTGCCGGACAGGCCGCTCTCCAGAGATCCCACAATGGCCATGGACCCAACACAGTAGATCAGGGACGCCGTGACAAATCCCTGGGCAAATCCACCCGACCCTTTGGAAACCTTGTTTTCCAGAAATTTTCCCAATCTCTCCAGCCGGTTTTCGATACCGACCCCTTCGCCCACAAGGGCACCCAACGCCAGAGAAATGATAATCACCAGCAGGTCATCGCTCCCAATAGCGGTTTTCAGTCCCACCAGAAGAACGGCCAGACCCACGGCCTGCATCACGGTCTGATTGTAGCGGTCCGGAATCCCGTTCTTGAACAACAGCCCGATCAGACTGCCGGCGATGATGGCCAGGCAGTTGACAATGGTTCCCAGCATGGCGCTTAGAAGAACCTCTCCCTGATATGATTCACTCCGTTTCGAAACAGACGGATCCCGATGGTTTCATCCGAATCAAACGACTCTCCCAGCTGCTTTTTCCGTTGTTTTTCGCGGGTCCAGTCCGGATGGTTGGTGACATGGTTGTATGCTTCCGGATGGGGCATGAGCCCGAAGATGTTTCCGGTGGGATCACAGATGCCGGCAATATCCAGTTCCGATCCGTTGGGATTCAAGGGAAATCTCCCGTTGGCGGGATTTCCGGTTTCATCAGCATACTGAAACACCACCTGGTTTCCTGTCTGAAGGGATGTGACCACATCCGGGTCGGCAATGAATTTGCCTTCTCCATGACGGACGGGGAAATCGACCGTTCCCATACCCTGAGTAAACACGCACGGGCTTTTGGGATTGGCGGTCAGGTGGACCCACTGATCCCTGAAATTGCCGCAGTCATTGTAGGTGATGGCCACAGAACGCCGCGTATAATCACTGCCCAGGCCCGGCAGCAGCCCCAGGTTCACCAGGGCCTGGAATCCATTGCAGATGCCGATGATCAGTTTGCCCGCATCCACGAAATTGAGCAGGTCTTCTCCGATATGGTTTTTAAGCTTCACCGCCTGGATCACCCCGGCCCCGTGGTCATCCCCCCAGGAAAACCCACCGCCGAAGGCAAGCACATGAAAATCAGCCAGCTTCACGGTGCCGTCCACCAGGGAATTGATATGGACCCGATGGGGCGCAGCGCCGGCCAGTTCAAAGGCCAGGGCGGTCTCATGGTCGCAGTTCAGTCCGAAACCGGTCAGAATCAGTGCTTTCACCTGTGTCATATCATCTCTCCAAACAGTTGATTAAACGCTTTTTCCAGATCGGCACAGGACAGATCCATCATCGAATCCCCCGCAAGTCCCATAACCTTCAGACGGTCGTGGGCATCGGTGACAGTTCCCACACATTTTACCGCCAGGCCCTTGCACAATTTTTCAAAGACCGCCCCCTGAGCTTGGGGCACCGTCAAAATAAACCGTCCGACTGATTCTGAAAAAAGCAGAATCTCATCGGAAAGCGGTTCCGAAGCACACGGGACCTGTGACAGATCTATCTCCAGGCCCAAACCGCCGGCCATGGTCAAAAGCGCCAGGTGAATCCCCAGCCCGCCTCTGCCCACGGCATGGCAGGATGCCGGCATCTCCAGGTTCACCGCTTTTTCCACGGCCCGGTACAGCACCTTGTTGGCATCAAAATTTACCTTGGGGACATTCACCCCGGTCTGTCCGAACAGGTCATAATATTCCGATGCCCCCAGTTCGTTTCCCGTGATCCCCGCCACATAGACCCGGTCTCCGGCCGCCTTGGGCTCCAGGGTCTGGCAACGGATCACATCTTTGACCACCGAGGTGGCGGAAAACTGCACCGTTTCCAAGGCCGACACCTTGATGCGTTCTCCGAAAGCACCTTCCAGATGGCCGTCCACGTACATGGAATCCTTACCCGACAACAACGGAATCCCATAGGCCATGCAGGCATCCTTGAGAGCCCGGCAGGCACGCACCAGCTGGGCCGCCTTGAATCTGCCGTCCGGGTTGGTTTTTTCATCATACCCGATATCGGGCCAGCAGAAATTGTCCACCCCGCCGATATGATCCATGGTGCCGCCCACGGCAATGAGCCTTCGTACCGCCTCGTCAATGGTGCAGGTCATCATGTGATAAGCATCGATTCTGGAGTACCAGGGCAGCAATGTCTGAGAAAACGCCAGTCCCCTCTGGCTGGTGAGCACCGGTCTTGTGACGGATGCATCCGACGGAATGTTGTACTTGACTCCCACCAGGGGTTTGATCACGGAACCGCCCTGGACCTCATGGTCATACTGGCGGAGGATCCATTCCTTGGAACAGATGTTCGGCCGGGCCAGCATCGTGGTCAACAGATGATTGAAATCCTTGGGACGTCTTATCACCGGTTCGCACAGCCCCCGGGCCTCCGGAGACAGCCACACGGCATCAAATTCCCAGGCCGGAAACCCCTTGTCCAACAAATCCATGTCCACATAGGCACAGGTTTTTCCCTGAAAGGTGATGTGCAGCTTGCCGGTATCCGTGTATTCGCCGATCACCGTGCTTTCAACGGCGTGCTGCCTGGACAGGGCCATGAACCGGTCCAGATCCCTGGGATGAACGGCGATGGTCATGCGTTCCTGGGATTCCGACACCCAGATCTCCCACATGTCCAGGCCCGGATACTTCAGGGGCACCTTGTCCAGGTTCACCACACACCCATTGGAAATCATGGCGGATTCTCCGATGGAAGAAGACAATCCCCCCCCGCCGTTGTCGGTGATGAACCGGATCAATCCCTCATCCCGGCATTCAAGAAGAAAATCATGCATTTTTTTCTGGGTATAGGGATCCCCGATCTGGACATGCCCGGCCGGGGTGTTTTCCGAATAGCTTTCCGAAGAAGCGGTCACCCCATGGATGCCGTCCTTGCCCACCCGGCCACCGCTCATGATGATCAGGTCCCCGGGTGAGGTTTTCTTTTCATGGCTGGGACTGCCTGCCACCTGTTTGGGCATGATGCCCAATGCCGTCACAAATACCAGACTTTTGCCCATGTATCCGGGATCGAAAAGGGTCTGACCGAAGGTGGTGGGCACCCCGCTCTTGTTGCCTCCGTCTCTGACCCCCTCGATCACCCCGTCCAGAAGACGTCTGGGATGCAGCGGCGGTTTCAACGGGCCGTCATACCGAACATCCCCCACACAGAACCCGAAACTGCCCATGAACAGTTTAGATCCCAGCCCCGTGCCCATGGGATCCCGGTACACCCCCACGATCCCGGTGATGGCCCCGCCGTAGGCTTCCATATTGGACGGCGAGTTGTGGGTTTCTCCGGTAATCACGTAATTGGTATCTTCATCGAAATAACCGACCCCGGCATTGTCCCAGAGCACGGACACCACCCAGTCCTTTTTCTCCTTCAACGCCAGGGTGGGGTCCTGGATATAGGTCTTGAACAATGAATGTTCAACGGATTCTTCACCGGTCAGAATATCCCTGTATCTGAAAGTGCCCCTGAACGTGTTGTGATTGCAGTGGTCGCTTCTGGCCTGGGAAATATATTCCAGTTCCACGTCCGTGGGACCGATCAACCCCATTTTTCTGCGCTCGGCCGTCACCTCCGGGTCCAGGAAATACTGACGGATCACGGGAATATCCCTGGCATTCAATGCCAGGTTCCGCTGGTCGCTGATCTGTGCCAGGGCCTGGTCGGAATCGATGCCAATGAAATCAAATGTGGGGGTATGATCCAGAATCACACGGGCCGGTTTGACATCCGCCCCTTTTTCGCGATGCCACTCCGTTTTTGAAAAAATCTTGAACTGCTGAATAATGGGGTTGGACAGCAGTTCTTTGGCCAGGATCTTCATCTGGGACCGGGTCAGTGTTTCTCCTGTCAGGCAATAGCGTTTCGAGGTGTAGATACCTTCATCCGGACCGAATGATTTTCCGAACAGGTCTTCGATGGCTTCCATGGCCGTGGCCCCTGGATTGTCCCTGACCCCGGGCCTGAACCCGATCCAGATGCACCAGTCAAAATAAATGTCCAGGGGGGACAACGAAGATACCTGTGTCACCGGGTTGGTGAAAATCTCGTTCCGGACCCGTTCCAGTTCCGCGATTTTCAGATCGGAATCAACGGTCAGCAAATGAACGGTTCTGGCCGACTGAATCTGAATCCCGAAATATGATGCCGCTTTCTTGATGAGCGATGATGCTTCGGCATCCCGCAGGGAGGATTTCAATGCAATTTCGATACAGGCAATCATGTTATCCACCATTAATAATTCTTAAAATGTCATTGTAAAAAACAAACACCATCAATGCGACCAGGAGAGCGGCACCGAACTGAATCATCTTTTCTCTCAATCTGTCGCTGACCTGTTTTCCGGTGACGGCTTCGATGCCGAAGAATACCAGATGTCCCCCGTCCAGCACCGGAATGGGAAACAGGTTGATAATCCCCAAATTGACGGACAGCAGCGCGATAAACCACACAAAGTTGACAGTACCGGCTTTGGCCTGCTCGCCGGCCATCTGGGCGATCATGATGGGTCCTCCCAGGTTGTCTGCGGACATGCTGCCGGAAATCATCTTGCCCACCGACAGAATGGTCAGCCTCACCAGCCCGACCGTATCGGCAATGGACCGGCCCAAAGCCTGAAACGGATTCAAGGGCTGATGAAACACCTCTCCCGTGCCCCGGATACCGACGACATGCCGGTCCACGGTTTCGCCGAACACATTGACGGTCTCCTGTTTTTCCGGAACCACAGAAAACCGAAGATTTCGACCTTTCCGGCTCACACCGATATCCAGGGCCTGTCCGTCAGAGCTGCCGACAATCCGGGAAACATCCTCAAAAGACCGGATTTTCTGACCCTCCACCACCGTGATCACGTCCCCGGGCAAAAGCCCGGCCTGCTGAGCCGGAGAGTCATCCAGCACTTCTCCGATCTCCGGTGTGGGCAGAGTGAGACCCGAAAACTGATAGAGCACATAAAAAATGACAATCGCCAGAAAAAAATTGAATGCCGGGCCGGCGGCAACAATCAGACTTTTCTGATGCAACGGTTTGTTGGAAAATGAAATGGCCTGTTCTTCCGGCGGCAATGATTTACCCGGTTCTTCCCCCACCATTTTCACATATCCACCCAAGGGGACGGCTGAGATACAGTATTGGGTTCTGCCTTTGACAGTTTTGAATATTTTGGGTCCGAATCCTAAGGAGAACACATCCACGCCGACCTTGAAAAACCGGGCCGCCAGAAAATGACCCAGCTCGTGAATAAACACCAGAACACCGATAACGATAATGAATGCGACAACGGAATGACCCACGTATACCTCTCTATTTTATTAAGGAGCCGGCTTTTTTTCTGGCCCATTGATCGGCCTCAATAATACCTGAAAGATCGGGATTGTCAATGCAGGTATGGGCACTCATGGTGGTGGCGATCAGGGTAAATATATCGGAAAACCGGATACGCCGGTCCAGAAACGCCTGTACCGCGACCTCGTTGGCCGCATTCATCACTGCGGGCATTGTACCGCCCCATTTACAGGCTTTTCTGGCGAATTCAAGAGATGGAAACCGCCGGGTATCCGGCGCATGGAATGTCAGAGACCGGATCCGTTCAAAATCCGGAAATGCCAGACCCAGGTTCAGACGATCAGGAAAAGACAACGCAAATGAGATGGCCTGTTTCATATCCGGCAGCCCCATCTGGGCCATGACCGACCCGTCGGCAAATCCCACCATGGAATGAACAATGCTCTGGGGGTGAATCAGCACCTGGATCGCTTCAGAGGGCATGCCAAACAGATGGACCGCTTCGATGAGTTCAAGCCCTTTGTTCATGAGCGTAGCTGAATCAATCGTGATTTTGTCCCCCATGGACCAGTTGGGATGATTCAGGGCATCTTCTCTGGTAATATTGTCAAACTCTGTTTCAGGGGTGTTTCTGAAAGGACCACCTGAGGCAGTGAGAAACAGCTGGGTCACATCTTTGGTCTGGTTGCCCAGCATGCATTGAAACATGGCCGAATGTTCACTGTCCACCGGCAGCACGGCCACGTTTTTCTCCCGGGCCCTGGCCATGACGATGTCACCGGCCATCACCAGGGTTTCCTTGTTGGCCAGGGCAATGTCTTTTCCGGCATCAATGGCTGCCAGAGCCGGAGCCAGTCCGGCAGCCCCCACCATGGCCAGCAAAACGGCATCCACCCCGTCCCAGGCGGCAGCCGCCTCATACCCGTCAGGCCCAAACAGAATGCGAATTCCAGCACCCGGCCCTGCCATTTCAGCCAGCTGCCTGGCCTTGGTTTCATCCAGCACCGCCACCATTTCCGGCGAAAATTCCCTGATCTGACGGCTCAGCAGCGGCAGGTTGTTGGCGGCGGTCAGCGCTTTGACCTGAAACCGGTCCGGATGCATGCGCACAATGTCCAAGGCAGATGTGCCGATAGAGCCGGTGGCGCCCAGAATGGAAAGATATCTCATCATCCCACCGCCAGCAGATAGGCGTACAGCACCGGGATGGCGAACAGCAGGCCGTCAATGCGGTCCAGCATGCCGCCGTGGCCCGGCAGAATCCGTCCCGAATCCTTGACCGAGGATGCCCGTTTCAGTGCGGATTCAAACAGGTCCCCGGCCTGTCCGGCAACCGCAATGAGAAAGGAACAGGGAAGCATTGTCAAGATCATGACGGGGGATTTGAAAAATATCAGGGACAAAACCACCCCGGCGGTGACGGCGGCGACAATACCGCCGACCGACCCTTCGATGGTTTTTTTGGGGCTTATCCGGGGGGCCAGTTTTCTTTTTCCCAGAAATGTTCCGGAATAAAACGCCCCGGTATCGTTCATGAAACAGACGATCAGAAGCCAGAAAATCCAGAGCACCCCGTATTCCATATTCCTGACAAGCAGGAGCAGCGACAGGGAAAGGGGTATATATACAATCCCCAGCATCTGCCTGGCAATGGTGGCAAACAGGTCATCCGATTGGGCAAAGCGGAACAGGACAAACAAGGACAACAGAACCAGATTCAGGAGCAATACCAGAATCATCCCCGGCAATGATCCAAAGGTGGCGGCGGTCACCAGAAACACAGATGTCAGATAAGATATCCCGGAAATCATCCAGGACGCCGTTGAGTCGCCGGAGCGGAAAATGATACACAGGTATTCCCGATTGGCGGATATGGCCACAGCTGAGATCAGTGCAGCCAGAATCAGGGGAGATCCTTTGATCAGAATACCGATGATCAAAGGCGCCAGAATTATTGTGGTGATCCATCGCTTGGCATGCTGCATTCCACGTTACCGAACCGTCGGTCCCTTTTCTGGTAATGGGTTAGGATATCAATAAATTCCGATCTGGTAAAATCCGGCCACAGGGTGGGGGTAATGAAAAGCTCCGCATATGCGGACTGCCAGAGCAGAAAATTGGAGAGCCGGTACTCTCCCGAGGTGCGGATAACCAGGTCCGGATCCGGGATACCGGCCGTATACAGATGATCGGATATCACCTGATCAGAGATCTCATCGACGGACAGTTGGCCGGTTTCGACTTTTTTGGCCAAAATCTTTACCGCATCTGTGATCTCTTGACGGCTGCCGTAACTCAGGGCCAGGTTCAGGGTCATCTGCGTATTGCTGCAGGTGGCGGACATGGTTTTCTTCGCCTCCCTCTGAACGTCTTCCGGCAATTTTTCCAGCTGCCCCAGCACATTCAGGCTGATGTCGCTTTTCTTCATTTCATCGCGCTCAGACGCCAGAAATTTCTTCAACAACTGCATAAGCGCCGACACTTCAGATTGGGGTCTGGCCCAGTTTTCTGTAGAAAACGCGTACAGGGTCAAAAAAGGGATCTCCAGTTCCCTGCAGGCTTTCACCAGGATTCTTACGGCTTGCGCTCCTTTTTCATGTCCCTTGATCCGGTTCATCAACCGTTTTTTCGCCCATCGGCCGTTTCCGTCCATGATCACAGCCACATGGGCCGGCAGTCTGTCCGGATCCAGACCCAAAACCTGGCGTGGATCAGATTTCAAGAATTTCCTTTTCTTTTTCGGCAAAGATTTCATCCAGCCGCTGGATATACTCGTCGGTCATTTCCTGAACCTGTTTCTGGCCTTTGAAACTGTCATCCTCGGAAATCTCTCCATCCTTTTGAAGCTCTTTGAGCATGTCATTGGAATCCCGCCGAATATTCCGGATCGCCACCTTGTGTTCTTCACAGATTTTGGAAACGTTTCTGGCGATCTCCTTTCTGCGTTCTTCGGTCAAAGGCGGTATGGAAATCCGGATCAGTTTGCCGTCATTGGATGGTGTCAGCCCGAGATTGGCCTTGAGAATGGCTTTTTCCACCGAATTGATCACACTGATATCCCATGGCTTCACCGTTATCAAACGGCTTTCGGGTATGGATACCGTGGCCATCTGGGGCAACGGGGTCTGGGTGCCGTAATAATCCACTTTCACGCTGTCCAGCATGGACTGGGATGCCCTGCCGGTACGAACCTTTGCCATTTCCTTGACAAAGGCCTTCTGTGTTTTTCCCATTCGGTCTCTGGTTTCTTCAATCACTTCATCGATCATAAGAGGTTACCTTATCTAAAGGTCGACAGGTTATTTTATCCGGGTACCGATATCCTTGCCCAGCACCGCTTTGAGAATGTTGTCTTCCTTGTGCAGATCAAACACCTGAAGGGGCAGGTCATGCTCCATGGCCAGAGAAATGGCGGTCATATCCATGACATGAAGCTGTTTTTCGATCACCCGCATATAGGACAGTTCATCAAACATCACTGCATCCTCATGAACCACCGGGTCTTTATCGTAGACCCCATCCACCTGGGTGGCCTTGAACAGAATCTGAGCACGGATTTCATGGGCCCTGAGCACGGCGGCCGTATCTGTCGTAAAATACGGATTGCCGGTGCCGGCCGCGAAAATCACGACCCGGCCTTTTTCCAGATGGCGGATGGCCTTTCTCCGGATAAACGGTTCCGCGATCTGGTCCATGCGGATGGCGGATTGAACCCGGGTGGGCACACCACATTTCTCAAGCGCGTCACACAATGCCAGAGAGTTGATCACCGTCGCCAGCATTCCCATATTGTCGGCGGAACTTCTGTCCATTCCCGCGGAACTGCCGGCCACCCCTCTGAATATGTTGCCGCCGCCCACCACAATGCTGACCTCGACATTGAGGCGGGCCACCTTGGCAATTTCCCCGGCCACATAGTGAATCATCTCCGGGGTGATGCCGAAGCCCTGATTTCCCATCAGAGCCTCGCCGCTCAGCTTGATCAGAATCCGTTTGAACTCCGGCGTCATATCCAAGAGTTATTCTCCT
The DNA here is from genome assembly GCA_040883135.1 of Desulfotignum sp. Taxonomy (GTDB): domain Bacteria; phylum Desulfobacterota; class Desulfobacteria; order Desulfobacterales; family Desulfobacteraceae; genus Desulfotignum. Next base: position 19,704 of record JBFLKI010000332.1, read on the forward strand.
ATCTGGAAACGTGCGAACCGTTTGATCTGAATATTTTCACCGATCTTGCCGATGGTTTCCTTTAAATATTCTTCAATGGTCTTCTGGGGGTCCTTGACATACGGCTGGCTCATGAGGCAGACTTCCTTATAGAATTTTTCCACCTTGCCATCCACGATTTTGTCAATGATATTCTCCGGTTTGCCCTCTTGGAGCATCTGAGCCTTGAAAATTTCGCGCTCTTTTTCCACCACGCTTTTGTCCACATCCTCCGGGGTCAGGCCGGCAGGATTGGCAGCCGCGATATGCATGGCAATATTTTTGACAAACTCGACAAAGTCATCGGTTTTGGCCACAAAATCGGATTCACAGTTCACTTCCACCAGCACGCCTAATCTGGCACCGGTATGGATATAGGAATGAATAATTCCTTCGGAAGTGGACCGGCCCGCCCGTTTGGCCGCTTTGGCCAACCCTTTTTTGCGCAGCAGTTCGATTGCCTTTTCCATATTGCCGTCGGCTTCGGCCAGCACCCGTTTGCAATCCATGATACCAGATCCGGTTGCCTCGCGCAGTTCCTTAACCATTGCTGCGGAAATATCAGCCATATTGTTTTGCTCCTATTAAATTGTCATTATTCAGTTTCAGTGGTTTCTTCCACAGGCTCAGCTGGTGCTGTCTTGCGTTTGATCTTTTCCACAACAGGGCCGTCCGTGCCGTCTGACACCACTTCAATGGCCACTTTCTGATCCCCTGTATCCGAATCGTCGGTTTTTTCGCCATCGGCCTGGGCCTGCATTTTTTCTTCATAGATCTGACGTCCTTCGATACAGGCGTCGGCAATGCGGGAGGTGAACAGCCGGATGGACCGGATGGCATCATCATTGCCCGGAATGACATAGTCGATATCATCGGGGTCACAGTTGGTATCCACCACCGCCACAATGGGAATCCCCAGCCGTTTTCCCTCTTTGACCGCAATGGATTCGTTTTTGGGATCGATTATGAATATGGCTGACGGCAGCCGTTTCATGTTGCTGATACCGCCGATAGCAAATTCCAGCCGTTCCTTTTCCTTGAGCATTTTGGCCTGTTCTTTTTTAGGATAGTTCTCAAGGGTGCCGTCATTTTCAATGGAGTTGAGAAAATGAAACCGGTTGATATTGTTTTTGATGGTCTGAAAGTTGGTGAGCATGCCGCCCAGCCATCTGTTTTCCACATAGAACATCTCCGCCCGGTTGGCTTCTTCATAAATGGCTTCAGACGCCTGTTTCTTGGTTCCTACGAACAGAACGTCCTTGCCTTCCGCAGCAATGCCCTTGATAAAATCATGGGCCTCCTTGAACAGTTTCACCGTCTGCTGAAGGTCGATTATATAGATCCCGTTTCTGGCCCCAAAAATATATCGTTTCATCTTGGGGTTCCAGCGTTTGGTCTGGTGTCCGAAATGGACACCGGCTTCCAGCAGTTCTCTAATGGTAATGTGAGCCATTGGTTCTCCAGATCAATCTAAATGGTTTTAAAATCCTTCATCCATTTCATTCCCGGGTATCAACTTTATGAAAAGCACCGGATACCGGGTCCATGGATGTGTGTGTTAAACGCTTATATTAAAAAATCCTAATGTATATATCAATAAAAAGGAAATTAATCAATTTTTTTTTTAAAGTGCACGACCCGATCCTGACCGGCCAGGTCCTGGAAAAACTCGGGGGTGTCAAATTCCGGAACTTTTTTGGCCAGCGCCGTCAATTGTGGTCTCTGATCAAATCCCATTTCCATCAGAAGATGCCCTCCGGGGACCAGAAAGTCACGGGCGCGGACAAGAATCTTACGGATACAGTCCAGACCGTCATCCCCGCCGTCAAGGGCCGTAATCGGTTCATGATCTTTGATCTCAGGCGCCAGCCCCGGTATGTGGCTGCGGGGAATATACGGCGGGTTGGAAACGATGACATCAAAAAAAGGGCGGGCAGCCAGCGGATCAAACCAGGAACCATTAAAAAAATGGATCTTTCCGATGCCCTTTTCCCGGTCGGCATTTTTCCGGGCCGTGTCCAGGGCGACCAGAGAAATGTCGCCGGCAAAAAAAAGGTAATGGGGATGGACTTTTGCAAGGGAAATGACAATCGCGCCGGACCCCACCCCGAGTTCCAGAATCACTCCGGATTTTTGAACCTCTTCAGCCATTACTCCCAGTGTCTTTTCCACAAGGATTTCGGTGTCCGGCCGCGGGATGAGCACGCCCGGCCCCACCTGAAAGCTGGATTCGAAAAAGCCTTTTTCACCGGTGATATAGGCGACCGGCTCACGGTTTTTCCGCCGCTGGATCAACGTTTTGAACCGGGCCAGTTCCTGCTTTTCCAAAGGACGGTCATGCTGCAGATACAGATCCAGGCGACGGATTCCAAGACAGAATCCCAGCAGGATTTCCGCAGTCAGACGGGGACTGTCAATCCGGTGTCGGACGAAATAGGATTCCGTCCAGGAGATCAGTTTGAATACGGTCCATTCCATCACGCAAAGGTGCGGTTTTCCTGTAATGCCTGGGCCTGGTGAAAGGTTTTTAATTCATCGATGATGGCCTGGATGTCACCTTCCATGATGCTGTCGAGTTTGTACAGGGTCAACCCGATACGATGATCGGTCATTCGTCCCTGGGGGAAATTGTAGGTCCGGATGCGGCCGCTTCTGTCTCCGGTTCCCACCTGCCCTTTGCGGTCGGCAGCCCGCTTTGCTTCCTCTTCTCTCATCCTGGCATCCAGGATTCGGGATTTCAAAACGTTCAGGGCCTTGGCCTTGTTCTTGTGCTGGGATTTCTCATCCTGACACGTGGCCACCACCCCGGTGGGGACATGGGTGACCCGGACAGCAGAGTCCGTGGTGTTTACCGACTGCCCCCCCGGGCCGGACGCCCGGAACACATCCACTTTGATGTCCGCCGGATTGATGTCGATATCGATATCCTGGGCTTCAGGCAGTACCGCCACCGTAACTGCGGAGGTATGGATCCGGCCCTGGGTCTCGGTTTCCGGTACCCGCTGCACCCGGTGGGTACCACTTTCATACTTGAATGCGCCAAATGCGCCTTTGCCCTGAACCAGACAGACAATCTCCTTGAATCCGCCGGCACTGGAATCGTTTTTTTCAATAATGTCGATTTTCCAGTTTCTGCTTTCCGCATACCGGGAATACATTCTGAAAAGATCCCCGGCAAAGATACCGGCTTCTTCTCCGCCTGTACCGGCCCGGATCTCCAGGATCAAATTGTTGTCATCTCTGGGATCTCTGGGCATGAGCAGCACATTGAGTTGGGATGTCAGGGCTTCCGCCTGTTTTTCCAGACTGGCGATCTCTTCTCTGGCCATCCCGCGCATGTCAGGATCCGGGTCCTTCAACAGTTCCCGGGCTTCTTCCAGTTGGGCCCGCACCTGCTCATAGGCCCTGAAAACCGGAACAATCCGGTTGAGTTCCCCGTGTTCCTTGACATATTTCTGGTATTTGCCCTGGTCCTTGAGCACCTCGGGATCACTCAGGAGGTGTTCCAGCTTGACATACCGTTCTTCAATGCCTTTTAATTTTTCAATCATGGTGCAAAAACCCAAAAGGGGTGCCTGCGGCAGGCCCCCTTTTGCAGAACTTCACTGATTTTAAAATTATACCAGTTTGCTGGCATCAAAATTGGCATATTTTCTTTTGAACCGGTCAATACGGCCGGCAGAGTCCACCAGTTTCTGCTTTCCGGTAAAAAAAGGATGGCACTGTGAACAAATCTCCACTTTGATATCCTCTCGGGTGGACCCCACTTCGAATGTGGCACCGCATGCACAGGTTGCGGTGGTATGGGCATATTTGGGATGGATTTCTTTTTTCATTTTTTCTGTCACTCCTTGCTGCAACTGCCTTTGGGTTCAGGCAGCTGATTCGTATAAAAAATATGGCTCATGAATTCATCAATTCAAGAAACTCTTTATTATCCTTTGTTCCCTGCATTTTTTCAAGTAAAAACTGCATACTGTCCACAGAATTTAAACTGGACAGCAGTTTTCTCAGAATCCAGACCCGATTCAATATCATGGGATCCAGAAGCAGTTCCTCTTTTCTGGTGCCGGACCGGTTGATGTCAATGGCGGGGAACACCCGTTTGTCCGCCAGTTTCCGGTCCAGGACCAGTTCCATGTTTCCGGTGCCCTTGAACTCTTCGAAAATCACCTCATCCATGCGGCTGCCCGTTTCCACCAGGGCCGTGGCAATGATGGTCAGGCTGCCGCCGTCCTCGATGTTCCGGGCCGCCCCGAAAAACCGTTTGGGCCGGTCTAAGGCATTGGAATCCACACCACCGGACAGAATCTTCCCGGACGGGGGCATCACCGCGTTGTACGCCCGGGCCAGCCGGGTGATGGAATCGAGCAGAATCACCACATCATGGCCCTGCTCCACGATCCGTTTGGCTTTTTCAATCACCATTTCGGCCACCTGGACATGCCGTTCCGCCGGCTCGTCAAACGTGGAGCTGATAACCTCTGCATCCACGGACCGGGTCATGTCCGTGACCTCTTCAGGGCGCTCATCAATCAGCAGGATCATGGGCACGATGCTTTTATGGGCTTTGATCATGGAGTTGGCAATGTTCTGGAGGAGCATGGTCTTGCCGGCCTTAGGGGGGGAGACGATCAGGCCTCTCTGGCCGAAACCGATGGGGGACATCAGATCGATGATCCGCATTGAATAATTGTCAGACTCCACCTCGAGATTCATCTTCCGGTCCGGATAAAGCGGCAGCAGGTTGTCGAATAAAATGGTTTCTGCCGCCACTTCCGGACTCTGGAAATTAACCGCTTCCACCTTGAGCAGTGCAAAATAGCGTTCCGAATCCTTGGGCTGCCGCACCTGGCCGGAAATGGTATCCCCGGTTCTCAGATTGAATCGCCGGATCTGTGACGGTGACACATAAATATCATCGGGTCCGGGCAGATAATTATAACCGGGAGCCCGGAGAAAGCCGAACCCGTCCGGAAGAATCTCAAGGGTGCCTTCTCCATAAATCTGCCCGCTTTTTTCGATATTGGCCTGGAGCAATGCAAAAATCAGTTCCTGTTTCTTCAGACCGCCGATCCCTTTGATATTGTTTTCCTTGGCAAGCCTGGTCAGCTCGCTGATTTTCATTTTATTGAGTTCTACAAGATTCATTCGCACTCCCGAATTTTTATTGTTTTTTTCTTTTCCCGGCATATTTTCAATTTTTCATATTATGGCAAGGATCAGCTGATGTTGCAGGATGCCTCTGATATCTGAAATTTTCAAACACAAACGATGATGGAAAAAGACAGACCGTGGACTGGTATACATTGAATAACAACTGACTAATAGTGCATTAATTTTTCCTTGTCAAGAATTCTTTTGGGCAACCAGCTCGTCATGTTGACTTGCAACACCCGGATGTGGTAGATTTATTATTTGATTCACGCTATTAATTCATGACAGGCGCCGGAAAACTGATTACACCTTCACCATCGATCCGGCCCTGCCAGCAACCCATCAAAAAATTAAATAAAGGAAGAACCGACCGTGGAAAGAACATTGTCCATTATCAAACCCGACGGGGTGGCCAAAAACATCATCGGCGAAGTGATCAAGCGCTTTGAAGCCGCGGGTATCAAAATCGCAGCCATGAAAATGCTCCAGCTGACCAAATCCCAGGCCCAGGGATTTTATGCGGTCCACAGGGAACGCCCGTTTTTCGACAGCCTGACCGATTTCATGACTTCCGGTCCCATTGTGGTCATGGTGCTCGAAGGAGAGAACGTGATCGCCAGAAACCGCAAGATCATGGGAGCCACCAATTTCAAGGAAGCGGAAGAAGGCACCATCCGCCGCGAGTATGCCACCGACATTGAAAAAAACGTGGTCCACGGCTCCGATGCGCCGGAAACCGCCGCATTTGAAATCAGCTATTTTTTCAACAACCTGGAAATCCAGGCCCGATAACCCTCTTCCGATCCAGGCACCGGCCTTTTTACCGGACGGTGCCTGTCAGGGTACCAGCAAGGCAAACCCGGTCAATCCATCTGTTCTGCGCACCCCGGTGGACCCGGTCAATTCATACAGAATCACCTCCATCACCTGCCATACCTTCACCCCTTTACGGATACATCCGGTCACGGCTGAATGCCCCCGGCCGCAGGCCAGATGCATATGCAGCACCGGATTGCCGGCTTCATCCGGAAACAGAGTTCCGGTCCCGCTCACTTCATGGACCTCATCAAGGACATGGGTCTGTGGGATGACGGGAAATTGCCGGCCCTGCTTTGGACCGGTCACCAGCACACTGCCCTGGTCAGCCCCGCCCAGCACCAGCAGAGAGGCTGCCCGGATCTCCTGTTCCCTGGCAAAAGATTCAATGGTTTCATGGATCACCTCCCCGTCTTCCAGACGGATCACAAAAACCCGTCCCGGATGGGCGCAAGAATATTTCATGATAGAACCCCTTTTTTTCACATCTGATTCATTTTACCGGTATGGTATCCATCCAGGTCAAGGCTCACAAAGTTGAACCCGAAGTTCTTGAGGGCCGGCGATATCCGATTCCGCTGTGCCGCCATGGCCTCAATGTCCGCCGCATCGGTCTCAATGCGGGCCAGTTTCCCATGGCACCGCACCCGGATCCGGGCAAATCCCAGAGACCGGATAAACTGTTCCGCCTGTTCAATTCGGGCCAAAGCCTCTTTGGTGATGACATCAAAAAACGGGATGCGTGTGGCCAGGCAGGACTGGGACGGCAGATCCCAGGTGGTCAGCCCCATCTGCCTGGAACAGGAACGGATCTGGTATTTGGAAAATCCCGCCTCCAGAAGGGGGGCCAGAAACCCCAGCTCCTCGGCCGCCCTCAGACCGGGCCGGTAATCGGTCAGATCATCGGTGTTCACTCCGTGCAGCACATGGCAGATCCCGGCCTGGTCCGCCGCTTTCCGTATCAGGGAAAACACCGCGTTTTTACAATGATAACAGCGCTCCGGTGAATTGGCCGTCACTTTTTCATGGGCCAGAATATCGGTTTCCAGCACCTGGTGCACCACCTTGAGATCCGCAGCCGTCTGCCGGGCCCTGTGGACCTCTTCTCTGGTCACAAAAACGGAATCCACGGTCACCGCCATCAACCGCTCAAGGCCGGACCGGGCCGCCACTGCCAGAAGAAACGCCGAGTCCACCCCGCCGGAAAATGCCACTGCCGCTGTTTCCAGTTTTTTCAGCCCGGATTTGAGCACCATTATTTTTTCATCACAGACCTGATTTGTCTGATCGTTCATGATTCATTCCTCTGTTTTTCCAGGATCCGTTCCATTCGCCCATTTATGCCGGATCACCAGAAAATCCTTGACACACAGGGGCCTATGTTGTAAAAACCCGGTCATTCAATTCTGATGGGTGATCGTCCAATGGCAGGACTACGGACTCTGACTCCGTCAATCTAGGTTCGAATCCTAGTCACCCAGCCACTGATATC
>JBFLKI010000333.1:0-7300 GCA_040883135.1 Desulfotignum sp.
GCAGTGCTGGACCTGAAAATGCCGGACATGGATGGCATCGAGGTATTGAAAATCGCCAAGCAGGTGGACCCCACCCTCCAGGTAATCATGCTGACCGGCCATGGGTCTGCCGAAGCCTGTGAGCAGGGTCTGACATTGGGTGCATTCGATTATATGATGAAACCCTGTGAATTCGAATCCCTGGTTGACAAAATTCTGGAAGCTTTTGAAAAAAAATCCGTGTCTCCACAATAAATTCAAAATGTGCTGCATCCATTCTGCATGCAGCAATCAGACATGCAGAATGGATATCGTTATGATCATCGACCCCGGGTCGTAATCTTGCGCATTTCCGCTTCAATGATTTTTTCCTCATGCCGACGCTTTTTGGCGGCCGCCTCGGTCACCTTTTCCACCAGAAGATCAATATCGCTGGGTTTCATCAGATAATCAAACGCCCCCAGTTTCATGCCTTCGATGGCGGATTCAACGGTGGCATGTCCGGTGAGCATGATCACTTCCACCAGCGGGAATTCCTTTTTGATCGCTTTGAGTGTTTCGATCCCGTCCATGCCCGGCATTTTGACATCCAGAATCACCACTTCGACCCGCTTGTTTTCCTTAAGTTTCTGTAATGATTCTTCACCGCCGTATGCCGGCAGAACCTCCATATTTCGTTTGGTCAGCCGCTTGATCATGGTGTCGACGAACGGGACCTCATCATCCACAAGTAAAACTTTTGCAATGGCCATCGCTTAAATTCTCCTTAATTTTTGGGTGCTGATCTGTCCAACGGCAGCACAATGGTAAACGTCGTTCCTTCATCCAGTCTGCTTTTCACATCGATCCGCCCCCCCATCTTGTTGATGATGCCGTAACAGATGGAAAGACCGAGACCGGTTCCCTTGCCTACGGGCCGGGTGGTGAAAAAAGGGTCAAAAATCCGTGCCAGATTGTCCGGCGGAATGCCGGGGCCGGTATCCGTGATTGAGATAGAAATATTCTGGTCGTCCGCCTCGGTCAGGATGGTAATTTTCCCTCCGGTCTTTTCCATGGCATATACGGCATTCTGTAAAATGTTCATCAGCACCTGCTGAATCTCCGTGGCGGACGCCTGGATGTCGGGCAGTTCCGGATTAAGCTGTACATCCACATCGATATTGGCATATTTGAATTTCTGGGACAACAGGTCCACGACTTCGCTCACAAACTCGTTGAGCTGGAGGGTTTCCATTCGGGAATCGGTTTTTCTGGCAAAGCTAAGCAGTTTATGGGTGATCCCTTTGCACCGGTGCCCCTGGGTCTGTATCTGATCCAGTGCCCGTTTGAATTCCTCGAAATTGTCCGCCTTGTCGATCCCTTCACTGAGCAGGTCCTGAATCCAGCCGGCTTCTTCCACCATGATGGCCACCGGATTGTTGATCTCATGGGCGATACCGGCGGCCAGTTCCCCGATGGAAGCAAGTTTGCCGGTTTCCACGATCTGCTGATTCATGACCTCTTTCTCAGAATCCAGCCGGGCGATGCGCTTCACCAGCTGTCCGGAAATCAGAAACGCAACAAAAATAATGAGCAGGGCACCGGCAAATGTAATGAACACTGCAATGAGCTGGGTTTCGTAGAGTTTTGCAAACGCATCTTTCTTCTCCTGCTGAAAGATCAGCAGCCAGTCGTCATTTTTCAAAAAGGCCGCGATAACCAGAAACCGGGTATTTTCCCCCTGTTTTTCAACGGAAAATGTGGTGTATTTATGGGGCGGTTTGACAGAAAACCGGTCTATTTGGCGCTCATGCTCCATCGCGATCTGGAACAGTTCATTTTCGCCTGACACCGAAGGTGTGTTAAAACGCCCTCCGGATGCACTTCCCCGATGACTTTCCCCCATCTTGAACAGATTCATATATTGTTGCAGCGTCAGCTGGAGCGTTCCCTTGGGAGGTCGGGTCTGAAATTCTCCCTGGCGATTCAGAATAAAGGCGGTACCGGTTTTTCCCATGGTGAAATCTTCCACCAGGGTATTGAAGGCGACAAAATCGATGGTGGCCCTTACCAGCCATGTCCGGCCCTGCCACTCCCGTTTCACCGCCACGATAAAATGGGGCTGGCCCCGAAGACCCAGAAACACATTGCTGATATAGGTCTCTCTGAGGATTGCTTCATGAAACCATTCTGAATTGCTGTAATTTGCCTGATCCAGATCGAACGGGCCGGCATAGGAAACCTGGCGGCCATTGTCATCGATAACGCCCAGATCCACGAACACATAGCTGTAATCCTTCTGAAGGGCTCTCAGCCTTTGCTGAAGGAAGGGTTTTTCCTTGAGTTGGGAAATTTCATAACTTTTGGACAGATAACTGATATCACTGAGTTTCTGCTTGAGAAAATCATCGATTTTCTGGCGATGTCTGAGTACCAGTTCATCCAGATGGGCGTGCACCATCTTGTTGGCATATACATGAAATTGATAGAGGATAATCCCGGTAACCAGTATCAGCGGGGCCAGGGAAACAATAACAAAACGCAACGCGATCTTCAGTTTGAAGTCTGCATAGTATGCCGGCCCGTGCTGTTTTTCATTCTGATTATCCGCCACTTGCACCTTCCTGTTCAAAGATGACAATATCTTCTATAAAATTTATCATGGTCTTTTTTGACCATCATTTTTATTTGATTCCCCCTTGTGTGTCAAATGGAATCGTGCATCATTCACTGTGTGTCAGTATTTTTTACAATCTGGAAAATATCTTTGTTATGTCTTTTCCAATTCGATCTGTCTGTGGGGGGTAAAATTTTTATTCGCCCGCTTTTCTGGCATGAAAAAAAACATATCACCCGGCATCAAAATTGCTTTTAAATCAAACGAAAATGATCAAACTTTGACAACAGATTAAAAAAGGAATCCGAAATGACTGAGAAAAAAGCAAAAAAAAACCAGAAAAAAGTGATGTTGTCAATACATGCACCTCAGGCAAAAACCGTATTTCTGGCCGGCGACTTCAATGAATGGGTCCCTGACAAGCATGGTTTGAAAAAGGGAAAAACCGGTGTGTGGGAAACAACCTTACTGCTCACGCCCAGTACCTATGAGTACAAGTTCCTTGTGGACGGTGAATGGCAGATGGATCCGGCCAACACCCGGACATGCCAGAACTGCTTCGGTACCCGCAACAACCTGTTGACAGTTCCAAAATGACATCTCCGGTATCATCACAATTTCCAGATCCTGAACATTTTGTTACAGACCACCTTAAACAAAGAGGACTGCCATGAAAAAAGAGACAAAACCATCCGGATATCAGCCGGGGTTTTATGGGAAAAAACGTCAAGGCGCGAATCAATGGGTAGATGCGTATTTCAAAAACTGGGCCTTGAGAGAAGCGCGGGAAAAACAGGAAAAAAAGCCAGCCACGGTTTTACCCTGCATCTGTTTCTCACGCCAGATCGGTGTCGGTGCACTCGAAATCGCTGATTTTCTGGCCGATTTGAAACCGTTTCGGGTCGTTGACCGGCAGATCATTGAACATATGGCTCAGAATGCCAGCCTATCCATGAAACTGATCGAGATGTTTGATGAACGGTATCCGGGACGCATGAGTGAACTGTTCAGCATGCTCACCAGTGAAAAAACCTTCATTCAAAGTGATTATGCCAGACAGCTGACAAAAACCGTCACTGCAATGGCTTCCGCCGAACCCACCATTTTTGTGGGAAGGGGAATTCACCTGATTTTGCCACGGGATAAGACATTATCTGTCCGGTTCATCTGCAGTGCGGAATTTCGCATCAACAGGGTGTCAAACATTTTAAACGTTGACAAACCAGAGGCGCAACAACATCTGGACCGGTGTGACAGGGAACAGCAAAAGTTTTTCAAAGCCGTTTACCAGAAGGAAGAGACCGATCTGGAGGCAATCGATCTGGTTATCAACAGGGACCATCTGACAGGTACTCCTGAGGCGGCAAAAATCGTAGCCTGTGCGTTTGAACAGAAATTCGGACCCCGGAACTGACCCGATGGTTTTTTCCACCATGATGACTGACAGAGGGCCAGTCGAAATCTGCACCGGATTTCCGGCCGGCGAACGAGATGATCTGGTATTCGGGATTGACACTTCCGATCCTGCCTATCAGCCCATTTACACTCAGAAAAAAACCCTGGAACGGTTTGCAGCAACCGGAGGGTCCGTGAGTTTTGCCCTCTTCAGAAAACGGATAATTATCGGATATGCCGTCATCGGGGATCCTTCGGGGGACAGCCGCTGGGCAAAAGCCAGGTGGTCTAAAATTCTTGAACTCAAAGGGGTTGAAGTCGCCCGGCACTTCAGAAGCCGGGGAATTGCCCGGCAGTTGTTGAGCCATCTTTTTTCCGGCCCCGCACATGATGATTGCATCGTGATACTGAGCGCCTTTGCCTGGTTATGGGACATGGCCCATACCGACCTGTCCTGTGATGCATACAGGGAGATGCTCACAAACCTGTATACCAGATTCGGTTTTGAATCCTGTCAGACCAACGAACCCAATGTCTGTTTAAAACCGGAAAATATTTTTATGGCCAGAATCGGTAAAAATATCTCAGCAAATGACCGGGAGCGCTTCAAATGGCTCCGGTTCGGAATCAAATCACCGGTCAAAGACAGCTTCAGCGGAAAAATGGTTGAAAATTCAGAAAAAAACGGCTACGTCACTGTATGAGAAAAAAGCAAGAATACCCCATGACATTGTATATCGAGCTGGCCGGCCATGGCATGCCGAATTGCATGACACACCAGTTTCCGATGATGCCCGGCTGCAGCCGGTGACAGGACAGGTCCAATGAATACCATTCTGGTAATCGATGATGATGATCAGCTGCGGATCAGCTTCTGCAAGCTGTTGAGAGAGGAAAATTATTCTGTGCTGGGGGCGGCTTCGGGCGAAGCCGGTGTCGACATCGTCAGGCAGCAGCCCCTGGATCTGGTGATTCTGGACATGCGCCTGCCCGGCATGGACGGCATGGAAACCTTCACACAGATCAAGAAAGTGGACCCCAAGCTGCCGGTGATCATTGTCACCGCCTACGGCACCACGGAAACCGCCATCGAAGCCACCAAGATGGGGGCCTATGATTATGTGCTCAAGCCCTTTGAAATCCCTGAAATGCTGACCCTGATCACCCAGGCCATCGATGCCGGGTATTTCATGAAATCCCCGGTTGCCCTGGATGCAATGCCTGACCAGCAATCCGGTGATGCCATCATCGGCCAGAGCCGATCCATGCAGACCGTGTACAAAGCCATCGGCCGGGTGGCCCAGACGGATGCCACCATTCTGATCCGGGGCGAATCGGGCACCGGCAAGGAACTGGTGGCCCGGGCCGTGTATCAGCATGGTACCCGGTCGGACAAACCGTTTCTGATCATCAACTGTGTGGCCATACCGGAAACCCTGCTGGAAAGCGAACTGTTCGGATATGAAAAAGGAGCATTTACCGGGGCGGCCCAGAAACATATCGGAAAAATCGAGCAGGCCAACGGCGGCACCGTATTTCTGGATGAAATCGGGGATATGCCTTTGAGCATTCAGGCCAAAATTCTCCGGCTGCTCCAGGAAAAAAGCATTGAACGTCTCGGAGGGGAAGAGACCATTCCTGTGGATGTCCGAATTATCGCCGCCACTCACCAGAATCTTGAAAAGGCCATTGAAAACGGCAAATTCAGGGAAGATCTGTATTTCCGGCTCAAGGTCGTCACCATTGAACTGCCGCCGTTACGAAAACGGAAAGAAGACATCCCCGGCCTGATCGCCTATTATCTCAATAAATATGCCATGGAGCTGAAAATGGACAATCCCGGAATTCAGGATAAAGCCCTGGCCCTTTTGAATGAGTATGACTGGCCGGGAAATGTGAGAGAGCTGGGGAATCTGATCCAGAAAGTGCTGATTTTCAACAGGGGCGCACCCATTGATGCTTCTGAACTGGCCCAGATCATTCACCGCCAAAATGACAGCGAACAGAGCTCACAGATTCCACTGGACACCGTCCGTCAATGGGTAAGGCAAATGATGATCCGCGAACCGGAAACCTGCCGGTTTGACGACATTGTGGATATCATTTCAGGCATCATTATTTCAGAGGCGCTGATGTCCACCGACGGGAACCGAACCCAGGCAGCCAAGCTGCTGGGCATGTCCCGCCCCACCCTTCATGCCAAAATTGAAAAATACAACATTCAAATGAAAACGCTGGTTTCCGAATAACCGGAACCCTTTGAAAACCGACTGGTGTCAGTTTTTTTCTCACATTGAAAAAAGTCCGTTCATTCAAACCGCCTTTTCCGATTCACTCCCTGTCAAAAGAAAAAAATAACCTCTAAAATTCAAGTTGTTATCCAAATTATATCCAGTGGCACAGCTTTTGCTCTTATCAGGTATCAATTGAATTGCCACCCCATAAAATTCACCCATATAGATTGGAGGTAACCATGTTGATAAAAGAATGGATGAGCAAACCCGTCATCACCATCCGGCATGACGAATCGATGAATGATGCGGCCAAACTGTTCCGCACCCGTGTCATTTCCCTGCTGCCGGTGATCAAAGACGACCGCCTTGCCGGCATTCTCTCGGACGGTGATCTGAAAAGGGCCATGCCGTCGGATGCAACCACACTTGACCGGTTCGAGCTGCCGGCACTGCTGGATTCCATTACCGTCAAGTCCATCATGACTCAAAACCCCATCACCATCCCGGTTGACCACACCGTGGATGAGGCGGCCGCCATCATGCTGAAAAAAGGGATTGCCGGCATGCCGGTGATGGATGGTCTCGGAGAGATGACCGGGATCATCACCAAAAGCGATGTGTTCCGCTGTTTCGTCTCTTTCACCGGTGTGACCGGTAACGGCCAGATCTTTGCCACCCGGCTCAAGGACCGTCCCGGGATCATCAAAAAATTTACAGACCGGATCCGTGAAAAAGGCGGTCGAATGAACAGTATCATGACCTCTTATGACGATACTGAGCCGGGATACCGAAAAGTGTTTTTCCATACATTTGATCTCACGCCTGAAGGATTTTCCAGTCTGGTGGATGCTTTCCGTGAAATCGAACACCTGTATTATGCTGCGGATCTGTCACAGGGATACAGAAAGATTTTTTAACCCTTCAATCAGGAACAGGAGACATCCCATGAACCGGAAAATAAAAAAAATCCTGGCATGCGTCGATTTTTCAGAATACAGTTCCCTGGTGGTAACCTATGCCGTAGGCCTGGCGTCGGCACCCGGCATGGAGGTTGTGCTGCTGAACGTCATCAACCAGCGGGACATCAACGGCATCC
>JBFLKI010000074.1:0-13150 GCA_040883135.1 Desulfotignum sp.
AAATCAGTCCGATGGTTTCAGGCACGCCGGCGGCCCAGTAAAACAGTTTGGCCGCGGCAATAAGCTGAAGGCCTGAGTAAAAAATGGAATACAGGAAGGCAGCCAGCACCGTCAGCCACCTGACCGCTTCGTTGTTGTAATAATAGGCGAACATGTCCCCGGGGGTAATGAACCCGTAGCGCTTTCCCATCAACCAGTTACGCTTGGCAAAGAACGCCCCGGTGATGGGAATGGTGAGCACGTAAAAGGAGGCATAAGCATACACCAGACCGGCTTTCCAGATCAGACCCGGATGGCCGATAAAGGTCCACCCTGAGAACGAGGCAGCCGTGGCAGCCATCAGAAACGCGATAAACGGAATAGAACGGCCGGCGATGCCATACCCTGAGGCTGTCTTTTCAGTGAAAAATCCTTTCAGGCCCCACCAGAAACAGTAGATGATGTACAGTACCAGAAAAATCCATACCCATACTTTTGGATCCATAATTTGTTTCCTCCTGTTGTCTCATTATTGAGAATTGATCGGATCATGCATGATCATGATGAATCATAAAGACATCCTCAGAGCATACATATCACCTCCTTTCATGGTTTGAATAACTGCATGGTTATGTACAAGCGGTCTGTATCATGCCTGTTTGCCGTATCCGATCTTTCCCAGTGAGGTTTCAATCTCGCCTAAGATGGTGTCGTCGTCGATGGTGGCGGGCACCTTGTATTCTTTTTTATCGGCAATGGCCCGCATGGTTCCCCTTAAAATTTTGCCGGACCTGGTTTTGGGCAGGCGCTGAACCACCACGGCCTTTTTGAAGGCCGCCACCGGCCCGATGGTGTCTCTGACCCTTTGCACCACTTCTTTGATGATTTCGTCATGGTCCCGGTCCACACCGGCGTTGAGCACCACCATTCCTAAGGGCACCTGGCCCTTGAGACTGTCTTCCACGCCCATGACCGCACATTCCGCCACATCCGGGTGCCCGGCGATTACTTCCTCCATGGCGCCGGTGGACAGGCGGTGGCCGGCCACGTTGATGATGTCGTCGGTCCTGGCCATGACAAACACATAGCCTTCTTCGTCAATGTATCCGGCATCTGCGGTTTCATAATACCCGGGAAAGGTTGCCAGGTATGCTGAAATATACCGGTCATCGTTCTGCCACAAGGTGGGCAGGGTCCCCGGGGGCAGGGGCAGTTTTCCCACTATCGCCCCGATTTCACCCGGCCCCACCAGTTGTCCCGCCTCATCCAGAACCGCCAGATCCCATCCCGGGACCGCTTTGGTGGGGGAACCGGGTTTGACCGGGAATTGATGCAGTCCCACGCAGTTGGCGGCGATGGCCCATCCGGTTTCGGTCTGCCACCAGTGGTCGATCACCGGTATTTGCAGGCTGTTCTCGGCCCAGGAAAGCGTATCCGGATCGGTGCGTTCCCCGGCCAGAAACAGATATTTGAAATGGGACAGGTCAAAACCGCTCATCAAGCGGGCCTTCGGGTCCTGTTGCTTGATGGCACGGAACGCAGTAGGGGCCGTGAACATGGTTTTGACCTTATGCTGGGAGATGACCCGCCAGAAAGCCGAGGCATCGGGTGTTCCCACGGGTTTGCCTTCGTACAGGATGGTGGTGCACCCCTTGAACAAAGGTGCATACACGATATAGGAATGGCCCACCACCCAGCCGATGTCCGAGGCGGCCCAGTAGACATCCCCCTGTTCGACCCCGTAGATGGCGTTCATGGTCCATTTCAGGGCCACCATGTGGCCGCCGGTATCCCGGACTATCCCTTTGGGCTGGCCGGTGGTGCCCGAGGTATACAGGATATACAGCGGATCAGTGGCGGCCACGGGCACGCAGTCGGCAGGTGTTGCCTGTGACATTGCCTCGTTCCAGTCAAAATCCCGGCCGGGTTTCAGATTCGCTGCTGCCTGTGGCCGCTGAAAAATGATGCAGGATTCCGGCTTGGTGTCGGACAGATCAATGGCCTTGTCCAGCAATGGCTTGTATTCGATCACCCGTTTGATCTCGATGCCGCAGGAAGCGGTTACGATCACTTTGGGCTTGGCATCGTTGATCCGGGTGGCCAGTTCATGGGCCGCGAATCCGCCGAACACCACGGAATGGATTGCTCCAATCCGGGCACAGGCCAGCATGGCGAACACCGCCTGAGGAATCATGGGCATGTAGATGATCACCCGGTCCCCTTTTGTCACGCCCCGATCTTTCAACACCCCGGCAAACCGGGCCACCTGATCCTTGAGATCCAGATACGTATAGGTAGTAATGGTATCGGTCACCGGACTGTCATAGATGATAGCCGGCTGATCCCCTCTGCCTTGATCCACGTGCAGGTCCACGGCATTGTAGCAGGTGTTGGTCTCACCGCCGGCAAACCAGCGGTAAAACGGTTTGCTGGAATCATCCAGGACCTTGTCCCACTTTTTATACCAGTGGCACTCCTCGGCAATCGGCCCCCAGAACCCGTCCGGGTCGTTGATGGATTGGTCATGTGCTTGATCATACAGATTGGACATGGAATTTCCTCCTCACAGTCACCGCAGCATATTATTTTTGAACCATATTCTTGATCTCTTCCACCACTTCCGGGTTGGCCAGAGTCATGACGTCCCCCACATCGCCTTTGTTGGAGATGGCGCCCAGGACCCGGCGCATGATTTTGCCGGATCTGGTTTTAGGCATATCCGGCACCAGCCAGACTTTTCTGGGTTTGGCAATCTTGCCGATCTGGTCGCACACCGCATCCGAAATCCGTTTGGCCAGTTCCTCGGAAGGTTTGACGCCGGTTTTCAGCGCGATGTACAGATCGGGCTCTTTGCCCTTGATATCATGGGCCACCGGGACCACCGCAGCTTCGGCAACCTCGTCCACCACCAGGGCAGCGGACTCGATCTCTTTGGTGCCTAAGCGGTGGCCGGACACGTTGATGACGTCATCGATCCGTCCCAAGATCCGGAAATATCCATCTTCCGCCATCATGGCGGCATCTCCGGCCAGATAAGGCCAGTCTCTCCAGTCCTTGCTGTCCGGATTGCGGCACACCGGTGCGAAATAGGTGTCCACAAACCGCTGACGGTTCCCCCAGATGGTCTGGAACTGCCCGGGCCAGGGATTGCGGATGCATATGTTGCCGGCAATGCCGGTTTCCGTGATTTCTTTGCCCTCGTCATCCAGAATGAAAGGATGAATACCCGGGACTCCGGGGCCGGCGCTGCCCGGTTTCATGGGCTTGATACCCGGAACAGTGGAGCACAGAAAGCCACCGGTTTCAGTCTGCCACCAGGTGTCCACGATGATGGCCTCGCCCTTGCCCACAGCTCTTTCATACCATTTCCACACTTCGGGTTCGATGGGCTCACCCACGGTGGTCATGTGTTTGAAATGGTAGGTGTATTTGGCCGGTTCGTCGGGTCCCAGTTTTCGTAAGGCCCGGATGGCGGTGGGGGCGGTGTGGAAGATATTGACATCCAGCTCCTGGGCGATGCGCCAGGATCTGCCTGCATCCGGATAGGTGGGCACCCCTTCATAGATGACGGTGGAAGCGCACAGGGCCAGAGGCCCGTATACGATAAAGGAATGCCCGGTGATCCAGCCGATGTCCGCCATGCACCAGTACACGTCTTCCGGATGGATATCCTGGATATACTTGGACATGGCCGTGACATAGGCGAGGTATCCGCCGGTACCGTGCTGGCATCCTTTGGGTTTGCCGGTGGTGCCGCTGGTGTACATGAGAAAGAGCGGATCTTCGGACAGCATCTTTTCGGGTTCAATGCGAACGCCGTAATGGTTTTTCAGTTCTTCATTCACAAACACATCCCGGCCGTCCTGCATGGGGGTGTCAGAAGAATATTTGCCCGGATACCGCTGCCATACCAGGACCTTGTCAACCACCTGGCCTTGTTTTTCGGAAATTTTGACCGCCTCGTCCGCATGCTGCTTGTGGTTGAGCAGCTTGCCGGCCCTGTAATAGGCATCCATGGTGATCAGCACCCTGGAATTGGAATCCACAATCCGGTCCGCACAGGCGGATGCCGAGAACCCGCCGAAGACCACGGAATGAATCACGCCCAGGCGGGCACAGGCCAGCATGGTGATGGGCAGCTCAGCGGACATGGGCATGTGAATGGTGACCCGGTCGCCGCGCTTGAGCCCTGCAAAATCCCGCAGCAGGGAGGCAAATTCATTGACTCGGACATACAGTTCCTGATAGGTGATATGGTCGATCCGTTCTTCTTCGAGTTCCGGGACAAAATGGATGGCGGTCTTGTTCTTGTTGTCTTTCAGATGGCGGTCGATGCAGTTGTAACTGGCATTGATCAGCCCTCCTTTAAACCATTTGAAACAGGGCGCGTCACTGGTATCCAGAACCTCGTCCCAGTATTTGTACCAGGTGAGCAATTCGGCAAAATCAGTGTAGTAATCCGGAAAATTGTCCAGGCTGAACCGTTCATAGATGGCCGGGTCGGTCAGGTTGGCCTGGCCGATGAATTTGGGAGATGGATAATAGTAATCCTCTTCCTTCCAATGGACAGCAATCTGGGCTTCCGTGGTTTCGACGACTTCTTTTCTGCTCATGCGGATCTCCTTTGCTATATGGTTTAATATACCCAATTATTTGATATTAAAGATTATTTTGCAGAAATCCGATCACCTCCTTTTGCGTGGAATAGCTCTCACCCGGGGTTGATGCACGTTAGTTGCTGACACCGTTTTTTACAAATTGGACACTAACTGTATAATATATTTTTGCGTATCCGGAATTATCCGGAATTATCGCTCTTGTTTCGAAGCCAGACCAGCACGCGCACTAACCAGTGCGTGATTGAAAATGAGAGTTATTTACTGAATCATGTTTATATCTTCCCTCCTCAAATATTCGTATTCATGGATGAAGTCAATAAAAAAATAGGTTTTTTTCAAAAAAATAATCCGGATGTCCGTTTCCGGGAAAAAATTATTGCCAGAAAAAGAGCGGACAGGTATAATTATAAGAATTGACTTGGACCGGCTATGTGAACAAATTTAAGGATGGAATCATGAAACAACCGATAGATAATTATTGGCAGTTCAAACTCGATGCGGTCAAGGAAGCCCTTGAAAAAAACCGGTTCGAGGTGTTTGTCGCCCAGACGGCCGCAGATGCCAGAGACCTGGCCCTGAATCAGATCATTCCGGGTCTGGACATTAAAACCGTTTCCTGGGGGGGGTCCATGTCGTTTGTGGCCACCGGCCTGTTTCACGCCCTGATGGACAGGAAAGATCTGACGATTATCAATACCTTTGATAAATCACTTTCCTTTGAGGATATGATGGAAACACGCCGGCAGTCTCTGCTGACAGACCTGTTCATCACCGGCACCAATGCCCTGACCGAAGCCGGACAGCTGGTGAACCTGGACATGATCGGCAACCGGGTGGGTGCCATGATGTGGGGACCGAGACATGTGCTGCTGATCATCGGCAGAAACAAATTGTGTGCGGATTTAGATGATGCCATGTTCAGGATCAAGAATTACGCGGCCCCGGTGAATACCATGAATCTGGATAAAAAGACCCCCTGTGCGTCTACCGGTGTTTGCCAGGATTGTGCCAGTCCGGACCGGATCTGCAACTACTGGACCATTATCGAGAAATCCTTTGTGAAACACCGGATCAAAATTATTCTGGTCAATGAAGATTTGGGATTTTAAATGATACAGACCATCGCAGTGTTTCAACAAAACGGTTCCGGAGAAACCAAGATCAAGGGAATCCGACAGATCGGCGGCAGCCGGATAGACATCAAAGTGTTTGACATTGAACCGGATCTGCCGCCGGTGCTGGATGATACCTCGTCATATCTGCCGGACCGCATTAACGCCGACCTGGTTCTGGACTATCTCAAACATTATGATCTGTCCGAGGACTTGAGCCGGTTGTGCCAAAAACAGGGGATCCCCTTGGTCTCGTCAGGAAAAAAACTGCATTGCGGTCATGCGTACTGTCCCCCCATTTGCTGCACGTTGCAGGAAAGCAGCGCTTTGGGTGCATATGGCAAGCTGTTCGGAATGCCCCGGATCACGGTGAAACTGGATGAAGACCGGATCGAGCGCATCC
The DNA here is from genome assembly GCA_040883135.1 of Desulfotignum sp. GTDB lineage: Bacteria > Desulfobacterota > Desulfobacteria > Desulfobacterales > Desulfobacteraceae > Desulfotignum. The sequence continues at coordinate 6,114 of JBFLKI010000074.1, forward strand.
TTGTGCATCGGGGCGCGCCCTGTGGTGCCACCTGGCAGGCAGCGCAAAAGGTCAAGGGATTGCCTCTGGATGAGGCCATGACCCGGTTCGGGCTGGAGGTCCAGTTTTTCTGTTCCGCCAATCCGGCCGGCTGGGATCCGCTGTGGGGAAAAAGCCCGGTTCATCTGGCTGCAGATATCCACACGGCCGCGTTGAAGACCAGCCTGAAAAAAATGCGGACACCGTCTAATATCTGACCTCGAACCCTGTGAACGCTGTGTCTGACGGCGGGGTGTCAACAACGACCTGGTCTACCCGGGCAGCGGGTGGACCCTGGTGGCACCAGGCCACCATCTGATCCACCGCCTCCTGGTTTCCCTGAAACACCGCTTCCACCGATCCATTTGCCAGGTTTTTCACATAACCGGCAACCCCTGCCTGACGGGCGGCTTTCTGGGTTTCAAGGCGATAGTAAACCCCCTGGACCTTTCCGGAAATGATCACTTTTTTTGTGCGTTTGCCGGTCATTGAACCTCCTTTCATGCGTGCGTGTTTTTTCGACGGATTCAGCACGGCCGGTGTCACCATGTCCCGGCCGAATTTTTCATAGATACGGTCCATGGCCCGGTCCACGGACTCCCACTGCCTGACCGAATCCTGTTCAGGCAATGCAATCAGATCCAGCTGAACCGGTACGTCCCTGGACTGCAGATGCGATACCCCCACCCCAAGCAGACGGATGGGTCTGCGGATCGATACCTGTTGGAACAGGTCCCAGGCCTGGTGAAAAATCGCTTCGGTCGAACAGGTTCTTCTCTGAAGTTTCCGGGTCCGGGTGATCTGTGAAAAATCAGAAAACTTGATCTTGATGAACACGTTGTGACACGTCAACTGTTTATGTCTCAACTCCCTGCCCACCCGGCCGGCCTGGGAAAGCAGGATGTTCCGGGCGGCGGCAGCATCTGAAATATCGGTATCCAGCGTGGTTTCGCCGGAAATGGATTTGCGCACCGTTTCAGTCTGAATCGGGTCATTGTCGATACCCCGGCTGAGCTGGAGCAGCCGGTAACCGAACTTACCGAATTTGCGGGTCAGCACAGTGATGTCGAACCGCCGAATATCCCCCAGGGTTCGGATATTGAGCGCCGTCATTTGGGCCATGGCCTGCTTGCCCACTCCCGGAATCTTCTGGATGGGCAAATTCTGAATCATCTCCGGCATCTGTTCCCGGGTTATATGGGTCAGCCCATCAGGTTTGTTCATGTCAGATGCGATTTTTGCCAGAAATTTCACCGGTGCGATCCCGATGGAACAGGTCAGGGCCAGATCAGTGACAATGGTTTGTTTTATTTTTTGCGCAATGACCGGCGCAGGGCCGAACAGTGCAGTGCAGCCGGTCACATCAGCATAGGCTTCATCGATGGATACCGGTTCCATCAGCGGCGTGAACCTGGAGATGATATCCATGATTTTTCGGGATGCCGCCGCATATTTTTCCCTGTTTCCCGGCACCACCACCAGATGGGGACAGCGCTGCCTTGCCTGGAACAGTGGCATGGCCGAATGAATTCCGAACTGCCGGGCTTCATAGCTGGCTGTAGATACCACCGCCCTGGGGGAATTGCCGCACACCACAATGGGTCGATAACGGAGTTCGGGATTATCCCGCTGCTCCACTGCGGCAAAAAAAGCATCCATGTCGATATGCAGAATCATGAATTCATATCCGATTCTGGGTTATTTCGTAAATTATTCCAGCATCCTTACATAAGATAGGCCTTGTTTTGATGTGGTGTCAAGATACGGGGTGCAGGAGATGAAATCAGGTATTGTCAGCTGGGGCAGACTTCTGGTATGGTTTCTGGCTGAATCTTATGGAAAAATGGAGTAACATGCCGTTTTTGAACCTGTTGTGCGGGGTGATACTGTTTTTCGGGGTCCTGACCGGATGTTCTGAAAACCGGGAAACACCGGAAGTCAAAGAAGCTGCATCCTCCCGTCTTTGCGTAAAAGGAATAGACCTGCCGCCCCGGATATATGCATCCATGCCTGAGCATATTGAGTGGCTGACCAATGACACGGATCCGGTGTTTGCCTCGCCCGAAGCCCAAAAAGGCGGGCTGTTCCGGGCGGCCCTGCTCAGCTTTCCCATGACTTTCCGAGTGGTAGGGCCGGATTCCAACGGCAGTTTCCGCTCCGCGATTCTGGACAATCACCTGTCTTTGATCAACATTCATCCCAACACCGGCAATATCATTCCGGAACTGGCCACCCACTGGGCGTTCGATCCGGACAGAAAAACCATGTATTTCAAGCTGGACAGAGATGCCAGATGGTCCGACGGCTGTACGGTCACAGGATGGGATTTTGCCTATACCCTGACTTTCATGCGGTCTGAACATATTATTGCGCCCTGGTACAATGATTACTATACAAGGGAGATCGAAAAGGTGATGGTATACGATGATCATACCATCGGGGTCAAAAGCACCAAAGCGGTACCGGATCTGCACCTGAAACTGGGTATCAGTCCCACCCCCGAGCATTTTTTCCATCCCCTGGACAAAGACTTCACCTCCCGGTACAACTGGGCTGTGGTGCCCAATACCGGTCCCTATCAGATTTCGGAGTTCAAAAAAGGACGGTATATCCGGTTTGCCCGAAAAAAAGACTGGTGGGCAAAAAACCGGCGATATTTCAAACACCGGTTCAATGTGGACACGGTCCAGTATTCGGTGATCCGGGATTACAATCTTCAGTGGGAATACTTCAAGAAAGGAGAACTGGAAACCTTTGGTCTGGTCCAGCCCAAATACTGGTATGACAAATCCAGAACCCGGGTGATTGAAAACGGATATGTCCACCGGATATGGTTTTTTAACGATCTGCCCCGACCCAGCCATGGGATGTGGCTCAACCAGGACAAGGAGATTTTTTCCGAACGCTACCGGCGCCTGGCCTTTGCCCATGCCATGAACATCGACAGGGTGATCGAAAAGGTGTTGCGGGGCGACTACTTCCGGCTGGCCCAGCCTTTTTTCGGGTATGGGGAATACACGGATACCGCGATCACTCCTCGGCCCTATGATGTGGAAAAGGTAGAGGCTTTGATGACACAACAGGGGTGGCACCGGGGTGAAGACGGTATCTGGTCCAGAGACGGGCTGCGGTTTTCCGTCACGGTCACCTATGGGTATGACGATCATATGCCCCAGCTGGTGGTGCTCAAGGAAGAGGCCCGCAAGGCCGGCATCGAGTTGAGGCTGGAAAAACTGGACCCATCCGCCATGTTCAAGAAATTTCTGGAAAAACAACATGATGTGGCCTGGATGGGATGGAGCACCAGCATGCGGCCGTCCTACTGGCAGGGATGGCATTCGGACAATGCCCACAAACCTCAGACCAACAACATCACCAATACCGATGATCCAAAACTGGACGCCCTGATCGACCAGTACCGGGAAAGCCTGGATGAAACCGAACGGATCCGGCTGTCCAAAGCCATACAGAATAAAATCCATGAGGTATGCGCCTATGTGCCCACGTTCATGGTGCCGTATGTCCGGATCGCCTATTGGCGGTGGCTCAAACTGCCTGGTTTTCATGGCACCCGCATGTCCGAAAACCTGTTTGATCCGTTTTCCTCCACGGTGGGAGGGCTTTTCTGGATGAATTTAAACCTGTATGAAGAAACCGTTTCCAACATGAAAGAGGGGATCGTCCTGCCCCCGGTCACCATTACAGACACCCGTTTCAAGGTGACAGGAGACCCGCCTTGATGGAACAGGCCCTTTTGGAAATTAGAGATCTGGTTGTGGAATTTGATACGGAGCACGGACGTGTCCGGGCTGTGGACCACGTGAGCTTTGAACTGGAAAAAGGGCGTATTCTGGGAATTGCCGGCGAATCCGGCTGTGGAAAGAGCGTGACCGCCTTGAGCATCATCAGACTGTTACCCAAACCGGTGTCACAGATTCCCGAAGGCCGGATTCTGTACCAGGGGCAGGACCTGTTGACCCTGCCGATCCAGCAGATGCAGCAGATCCGGGGCCGAAAAATCGCCATGATATTTCAGGAGCCCATGACCGCACTGAACCCGGTACACTCGGCCGGCAGGCAGATGAAAGAGGTTTTTTCACTGCATTTTCCCGGCATGACCTCCACAGACAGACACACCAGATGCATGGAAATGCTCGAACGTGTCGGCATCCCCGATCCGGCCCGGGTACTGGCAAAATATCCGCATCAACTTTCCGGCGGGATCCGTCAGCGGGTGATGATTGCCATGGCCCTGAGCTGCGAACCGGATATCCTGATCGCCGATGAACCCACCACAGCCCTGGATGTGACCATTCAGGCCCAGATTCTGGACCTGATCAAGGAGTTGCAGAAAAAATCCGGCATGTCCATTGTACTCATCACCCATGATCTGGGGGTGATTGCTGAAAACTGCGATCATGTGGCGGTGATGTATGCCGGACAGATCGTGGAGACAGCCCCTGTAAGGGCGCTTTTCAAACAGCCGCTCCATCCCTATACCAGAGGATTGCTTGTTTCGATTCCTTCTTTGGCCAGACACAGCAAAACCCGGTTGCCCACCATTGACGGCAGTGTTCCGGATTTGTCCCATATGCCAGAAGGGTGCCGGTTTGCTGACCGGTGTCCGGATGTTGTCGACATATGCCGGAACCAGGCGCCATTGCTGAAATCTGTTGGAAAGGGCCGGAAAGTCGCCTGCCATTTGGTTCCGGGTGATCCTGAGCAAAAAAGGAACCCAATGTAAAAAAATCCTTGATTTTTGGGACAAAGCGAATAATATACAGTGAAAGCCGGTATGGTAAAGGCTTTGCAGTTTCGTTCTAAAGGCAAGACCCGTTCATTCCAATGGCTCGCCCTGAAGTTTGAAACTACCCCGAATTTTTTTACCTAAAGTAAGGAGAAAGTTGTAATGGCAAATGGGATTGTAAAATGGTTCAACGATGCAAAAGGGTATGGATTTATCGAACAGGAAGACGGGCCTGATGTTTTTGTGCATCACACAGGGATCAGCTCCACCGGTTTCCGGTCATTGAACGAGGGAGATCGTGTGACCTTTGATGTTGAAGACGGCCAGAAAGGTCCGGCCGCAGTCAACGTTGTCGTACAATAATTCTTGAATTGAAATTTAAAAGGGTTTTGCGCGTCAAGATGGTGTAAAACCCTTTTGTTTTACCCCGGTATTGGAGGATGGCATGGCAATCCTGGAAGTCCACCGGATTAAAAAGTATTTTCCTGTACTGGGGGGGGTGTTTCTCAGACGCATCGGGTGGGTTCATGCCGTGGACGATGTCTCTTTTTCTGTGGAAAAAGGGGAGACATTCGGTCTGGTAGGTGAGTCCGGATGCGGAAAAACCACGCTGGGAAGATGCATCATGGGTATGTATGCGCCCACCGAAGGTTCCATAAAAGTCCGGAATCAATCCCTGTCGAATCTGACCGCGTCTCAAAAAAAAAATCTTGCCTCTTTTCTTCAGATGATTTTTCAGGATCCGTTTGAATCATTGGATCCCAGGCAGACGATTCAGCAGATCCTGGAGGAGAAATACCGGATACACGGTTATGCTCCGGCAGGTCTGTCCAAAGAAATTCAACAGCTTGTGTCCCGGGTCGGTCTTTCCAGAGACAGCCTCTCCAGATACCCCCATGAATTTTCAGGGGGCCAGCGTCAGCGGATTGGCATTGCCAGGGCTGTAAGTATGAATCCGGAGATTATCATCTGTGATGAACCGGTGTCCGCCCTGGATGTGTCTGTCCAGTCCAAAATATTGAACCTGCTCCTGGATCTGCAGCAGACCCTGGGGCTGACCTATGTGTTTATTTCCCATGACCTGTCCGTGGTCCGACATATGTCCGACAAGATCGGGGTGATGTATCTGGGACAGATCGTGGAACTGGCGGATGCCGGGGACATTTATGCCCATGCCCGTCATCCCTATACAAAAGCATTGCTGTCTGCGGTGCCGGTACCGGATCCGGATACTGACAGACAGCGGACGATTCTCACCGGTGAGGTGCCGTCCGTGGAAAATCCCCCGTCTGGGTGCCGGTTTCATACCCGCTGTCCTCACGCGGCCGCGATCTGCCGTCAAAAGACGCCGGCGCTGATTCCCAAAGGAGATACGAGGGGTCATGTGGCGGCCTGCCATTTTTTCTAACGGCAGATTCACCCGATGTTGTCCGGTATCCGTAAAAAAAGAGGACGGATCTGCCCGGCTTAGGTGTTGCGCAAAATACGCGGCAATGGTAGTCTTTCAAATTTGGTGAACGGTCATGACAGTTGGACCTGGAATCAGCGGGATCACCCGACGGCAAAAATGGCAAACAAACATGTAATGTTGTGAAAAAGAGGAACGACCCATGATAAAAAAAATCCTAGTATGGCTCACGGGAATCTGTATCTTAGGATCACCTGCATGGGTGTCGGCAGAACAGGAAATTGTGGATAGAATCGTTGCGGTTGTGAATGACGACATCATCACCTTATCACAGCTACACAAGGCGGTTCAGCCCTATTTGAAGCAGGTGGCGTCATCTCAGAGATCTGAAGCGGCGAAAAAACAGATGGTTGAATCCATTGAACAAAAGATGCTCAATACCCTGATCGACCGAACCCTTACCATGCAGGAGGCGGCCCGTCAACAGATCTCGGTTTCCGATACCGATGTTCAGTCGGCCATCGAAAATTTTAAAAAGCAGAACGGTATGGATCAGGAAGCGTTTGAGAAAGGACTTGAATCCGAAGGGATATCTCTGGAGGAATACCAGGAACGTGTCCGGGAGGATATCATGCAGTCGTTACTGGTCAACCGGGTAATCCGCTCCCGGATTATAGTCACCCAAACGGAGATCGAAGCGTATTATCAAGCCCATCCGGAAAAATTCAAAGGGGAGGAGAAATACCATCTTCGAAACATTCTGGCGGCTTCGGAATCAGAGGCAGCGCAAGTGCTGTCCAGACTTGACCAGGGTCTGTCTTTTTCAGAGGCGGCCAGGCAGTTTTCCTCGGCACCCAATGCCGC
>JBFLKI010000075.1:0-25435 GCA_040883135.1 Desulfotignum sp.
ATCAAACTCTCCAGTTAAATCCTTTAACTTCAAACTCTTAAGGTCTTGTTCAAGACCCGCTTCAAACTTTATCACTGACCAATTTTCAAAGATCAAAAAAAAACTCCCCGAGGACACTCAAACCGTCTCTCGAGAAGACCGGCGTACTATGCCCGAAAATTTTACCCCTGTCAATTCTTTTTTTTCATTTTTTTGCACTATTTTTTCATCCAGCCGATAAGATTTTCCATGTCCTTGATTTTCATGATATTTCTATATCAAAAGCCGGATAACAGGTTTTGACAATTGCCTGGAACTTGTGTACAAGTAACCACGCCAAATTTTGGGCATCCCGGGGACCACGCATGCCGCATTCCGGGAAAACAACCGAGGACACCGCCTGCAAGGACATGGTCATGGAAACCGTTATCAGCCTGAACAATGTGACATTTGCCTATCGACAGCAACCCATCCTTGAAAACGTCTCTTTGACCATCCCGAAAAAAGAGTTTGCCTGTGTCGTGGGACCCAACGGCGGCGGCAAAACCACCCTGCTCAAGCTGATTCTGGGCCTGATTCAGCCGGATGACGGGCAGATCCGGGTGCTGGGCACCACCCCGGAAAAAGCCCGGAACCGGATGGGGTACATGCCCCAATACGCTCATCTGGACATGAACTTTCCGGCCACGGTGCTGGATGTCGTGCTGATGGGCCGTCTCAAACAGACGGCTTTCTGGTTTTCGGCTAAAGACCGGTCCCAGGCCATGTCTGCCATCGATACCGTGGGACTGACCCCGTATGTCCATGTCGGTTTCAATGCCCTGTCCGGGGGACAGAAACAGCGGGTTCTCATTGCCCGGGCATTGTGCAGCCGGCCGGATATTCTGCTGCTGGACGAACCCACCGCCAATGTGGACCATGAAACCGAGGAAAACCTGTTTTCCATACTCAAGGACCTGAACCGGGAAATGACCATTCTGGTGGTTTCCCATGATCTGGGCTTTGTGTCCAAATACGTCAAGACCGTGATCTGCGTCAACCGCCTGCTGGTCATTCATCCCACCACCGTGATGGACGGCACCATGATCAAGGATATCTATTACGGAGACCTGAAAATGGTCCGCCACGATCACCGGTGCAGCCAGGAAGGCCATTGTCATGATTGAATTTTTTCAGGCGGTCCTGGATCCGGACAACCAGTTTCTGGTCTATGCCCTGGGAATGGGCGGCCTGGCTTCCATCGCCTTTGGCATCATCGGCACTTTTGTCACCATCAAGCGCATCAGTTATCTGGCCGGGGCCATTTCCCACTCGGTGTTCGGGGGCATCGGCCTGGCGCTGTATCTTCAGGTGGGACAGGGAATCACATGGTTCGACCCGATCCTGGGTGCGGTGCTGGCGGCCGTGGTCGCGGCCGTGGTGGTGGGACTGGTGAGCATTCATGCCAAAGAACGGGAAGATACCATTATCGGCACCCTCTGGGCCGTGGGCATGGCCTGCGGGATCCTGTTCATCGACCGGACCCCGGGATATTTCAGTCTGAGTTCCTATCTGTTCGGGGATATTCTGCTCATCTCCCAGAAAGACCTGTTGTTTGTGATCGGTCTGGATCTGGTGATCGTGGGGGTGGTGGTGCTGTTTTTCAATCATTTTTTCGGGGTGTGTTTCGACACCGAGTTTACGCTTTTGCGCGGCATCAACACCACGTTTTTCTATCTGTTTCTTCTGGTGCTCACCGCTTTGACCGTGGTCCTGCTGGTACGGATCGTTGGCATTGTGCTGGTGATCGCTCTGCTGACCATCCCCCCGGCCATTGCCGGATTTTACGCCAGGCGGTTGTGGGAAATGATGCTGTATTCGGTGCTCCTGTGTGCAGCCTTCACCTGGGCCGGTCTTGGCATCAGCTACCAGATGAGCCTGTCATCGGGTCCCACCATTATCGTGTTGTGCGGGATCACTTATCTGGTGCTGCTGACACTGAACCGGCTGGTGTTGAAACTCAGACGCTGATACATTGGAATCTACGCCTTTTTCCGCTGTTGCCTGAAATCGCTGCAACGGGCCACAAAACGGCGGGCCACTGCCGGGTTGGACCCGAAATGCACGTGCAGATACGACCCTAAGGTCTGGTATTTCCAATATCCGGTCACCTGCACATCCTGACCCGTCCGGGTGGTGACTTCAAACACATGGTCACAGGATTCGTTATCGGTGGTAACGGATGAATAATGAAACTCATGGCCCCGGATCCGGTCCCCTTTTGCACCGATCACCGTGTCCCGGGTCAGGGTCACTTCCCGGTACCCCAACGACCGGAGCCGGGTGGACATGGCAACGTCCAGATCAAAGCAGCCTGCCATGGCTGCCGGCAGATGTGAATCCGCAAGCATCAGTTTCCGGCATAGAAACATGAATCCCCCGCACTCGGCAAAAATCGGCATTCTGTTTCGGCTGTGGGATTTGATTTCAGACAACAGAATGGTTTTTTTTGACAGGGTGTCTGCAAACAGCTCGGGATACCCCCCGCCCAGGTAGATGCCGTCGATCGCTTCAGGCAGGTGGTCGTCGGCCAGGGGAGAAAAGAACACCAGCCCGGCACCGGCCTGTTCCAGCATGGCCAGGTTGTCCGGATAATAAAAACAGAACGCCTTGTCTCTGGCCACGGCAATCCGGGGCCGGTCGGCAGAAACAGCGGTCACACCGTTTGAATGGACCGAGGTTTCCGGTTTCGGCTGCCGGGCCTTTCCGGTATCCGGGCTCTTTTCGGAGACCCCGATATCCGGCAGTTCCCGGATCAGCTGCGGCAGGGTCAAATGCGCATCCACCAGGGAAACCAGGGTGTCGATGGTGTCTTGTGAAAGGATATGTTCATCTGCCGTGGTCAGGCCCAGATGGCGTTCCGGCATGATCAGGGCCTGGTTTTGCGGCAGATGCCCCAGGCATGGGGTGGTGCAGTTCTGGGCCACGGCCTCTTTGAGGTAGTCATAATGCCGGGGGCTGCCGGTAAACGTGAACACCACCCCGGCCAGGGTCAGATCCGGATCAAAGGTTTCAAATCCCTTGACCACGGCGGCCGCACTTCTGGCCTTGCCCCTGGCGGACACCACCAGCAGCACGGGCAGCCCCAGCCACTTGGCCATCTGGGCCGTGGACCCGGTTTCCGTTGTTGCATCATACCCGTCAAACAGCCCCATGACCCCTTCCACCACCGCCAGATCCGCGTCCTTGGACCGGGCCTGAAACAACCGGCGGTTGTATTCTTTTGAAAGCATCCAGGAATCCAGGTTGTAACTGGTTTTACCGGCAATCCGTGCATGGTGGCCCGGGTCGATGAAATCCGGCCCCACCTTGAACGGGGCCACATCGAACCCGTTGGCCCGCAGCCAAGCCAGAACGGCCAGGGTCAGGGTGGTTTTTCCTGCACCGCTGCCCGTGGCGGCAATGACAAATCCTTTAATGGCTCACCTCTCTATATGTCCCCGTTTGCAAGGCATGGTTGCCGAACCGCACGGTCCGAAGATGGTCAAAAATCACCGTACCATTTTTTTTTCCGGGTTTCACCCCAAATTCTTTGGGTTCCGCCATAAACCCCTTGCCAACGGCATCGGCCCGGGTATAAAAATGGGGCAGGCGAGCTGATTTTGAATCCGCTCGCCGTCAACCCCGTATTTTGAACAGGAATATCATCATGTATCATCATTTATTCGGACCGGTGCCATCCCGCCGCCTGGGCATTTCCCTGGGCGTCGACCTGGTTCCCCGGAAAGTGTGTTCTCTGGACTGTGTGTATTGTGAAGTGGGCCGAACCAACCGGCTGACACTGGACCGGAGAGAATACGTCCCGCTGGACCGCATCAAAAAAGAACTGGATCATTATTTCTCCCATAGCCCGGACCCGGATTACATCACGTTTTCCGGATCCGGTGAACCGACCTTGAATACCTGCATCGGCGATGTGCTTTCATATATCAAGCACAACCGCCCCCGGATTCCAGTGGCCGTGCTCACCAACGGCTCCCTGCTGAACGATCCGGCAGTCAGAGAAGCTCTGATGAATGCCGATGTGGTGCTACCCTCCCTGGACGCCGCAACTGACGCGGTGTTTAAAAAAATCAACCGGCCCCATGCCGACCTGACCCTGGATGCGCATCTGGCCGGATTGATGGCGTTCAGAAACATGTTCAAAGGCCGGTTTCGCCTGGAAGTATTCATTCTGCCCGGATACAATGACCATGAAGATGAACTGAGCGCCATGAAAAAAGTCATTCATGGGCTCGCCCCCGAATGTATTCAACTGAACACCCTGGACCGGCCGGGGACGGTCACGGACCTGAAAAGTGCGTCTCCTGAAGAGCTGCAACGCATTGCCCAATATTTGGACCCCGGTGCCGCAGAAATCATCGCTGCCGCCCCGATGCGCAAACAACTCTCCGCCTATCGACAGGACATGGAGACCGCCATCATGGAAACCATCGCCCGGCGGCCCTGCACGCTGGATGATCTGTCCACCATCCTGGGCCTGCATGTGAGTGAAGTCAACAAATATCTGGACGTCATGACCGCCGACAACAAAATCATTGCCGTGCATCAAAACCGGGGCGTCTTCTATCAGACCGCCGAATAATCCGGCCCCGATCTTCTCTGGTATCATCCTTACCCGATTAAAAAAGGCAGCGACCATCAAGGTCGCTGCCTTTTGATTCAAACCAGTCTGTTTCTGTTGTGTCTATCCTGCTACATCAATCCCGGGATCGCAGCCAAGGTGTTTGTCGGGATTGTCACATTCAAAATTTTTCTGCCGGGTGTCCACATGGCCTTCTTCTTCTTCCCTGTCACTTTCAATGTAGTTTTGATGTCTGGAATCCGTCATTTTATCACCTCATCGGCTTGATGGTTTGTTTCGCTGTCTGGCTGTGCTTTAACCGTAAAATTAAATTAGGCATGCATAACAAAATGTCAATAGGTTTGTTTCATTTTTATGCCGGAAAGGCGGTCACTCCCGTCCCCGTGACGCAGATCGACTGACTATTGCGGCAGGATCCGGTCAAAGGTCAGACAATGGGATTGAATGTGCCGGTCCAGTGCTGCCATGCCGATCAAGGGTGTTTTTGCATAAGGAATGGTCTGGACGGGAATCCCGGGAAACAGCGAGGTGTCCCGCGATGGATCTGTTTCCGCCCCGGTTCTGTCATTGCAGATCAATCCCCGGGGGTGGATGACCTGCCGGTCCAGGTGTTCGATAATCCGCCGGGTTTCCGCCACGGACAGGGCGTCCTGGTTGTAGACCACATAAAAGCTGGTTTTGGCGGGGTCTTCAAACAGGGCCTTGAGTTTCTGGTAGTCGGATTTGATCTGAACAATCCGCTTCATGATTCTGTCCCGCTCAAAGGTTTTTCCTGCCAGGGTGATCCGTGAAATGATCTCTTTTTTTTCATTGATCTGTTTGCGCAGCGTTTCCAGCTGATCCGTCCAGGTCAAAGACAGGGCAGGCAGGTTGAAAAACCGCAGGGACAGGGCCGTGGGCGGCATGTCGATCACCAGAAAATCATGGGTTTTGTACCGGGCCGCGAGTTCGGTGAACGCGGAGACCAGAGCGTATTCCTCCATGCCCGGGGAAAATTTGAGAATATCAAAATAATGGTCCAGGTTGAACGCAGTGAGATAGGCAAAGCTGGCCTTCACCTGGGCCGCGGTTTTTGCCAGGTAGCGTTTGATCTCCTTGTCCCGGTCGATCTGGAGCACTTCCAGGCAGGGGCCCATGGTACAGGCTTTGTCCGACATCATGGTATCGAAAATATCGGCCTGGTTATGTGCATCGTCAAAAGACGCCAGCAGCACTTTTTTGCCCTTTTCCCTGAGTACCAGGGACACCAGGGCCGATGCCGTGGATTTGCCGGTCCCGCCCTTGCCCAGAAAAAAAAGGGTGTGCAGCGACGTCATGGATCACGAAATATCGAACACGGAAAACAACCGGGACAACGGCTCGTTTGACGTGTTCATCCTTTCCAGCAGCAGCATCAGGTCCTTTTCCATCAGCGGCAGCAGATCGAGACTCAGCTGGGCCGGCGGGGACGGCATGCCGACGAACGATCCCTGGACCAGCAGGGCAAAGATATATTCGAGCTCCTCGCATTCGGCTTCAATGCTGTTGACCGCTTTTGCCCGGGCCACCTCGTCTGCGGCCCGCCACCAGCAGGCAGCCTGATGTTTCATCCGTTCCCAGAAATCTGTGCCGTTGCCGCTCATGTCACCCGGAATATTTTTTTGTCAAAATCGATCCGCTGCTGTGATGGATAATGGTAATACATCGCATACAGCCCCATCAGAACGATGGCTGCCGAATAAAAACGGGGAAACTCGCACAGAACTGCTGCAAAGGCCAGGTAGACCGTTGTCTGGGACATCTGCAGAAGCCGGCGCTGAAACATCAGAAATCTGCCGGTATCCACCTGACGCCGATCTCTCACGGAATGGGCGAACAGGGTCCGCAGAAAAAGTGGGCCGGCAATGGCGGTGACCGCCGCCGCCACAAACACGGTGATCTGAATCCCGGAGGGCGGTGTCAGCCGGACCGGCGGAATCAGATTCAAAGCGGCTGCCAGGCCCAGAACCAGAAACAGTCCCAGGCCCGGCAATACCAGGATCATGTAATGCTTTTGAAGTGTTTTATACATGTTATCCCATGTTCAGAACCTATCTGCTTTCAGGCGCGATCTGACCGCCAGGGGTCATGGTCATAAACCGCAAAACCCCTTCCACCGTGATCCAGACCGCCAGGATCAGGATAATCGCATTGACCACCTGGAGCAGGGTGTTGTGGGCGTTTCCGAAACTGCCCTGGTTCAGGATCAGGGCCCAGATGGTCATCACCATCATGAACAGGGCCGGGATCCCGGATATCAGCCACTTCACCCCGCCCTTGTCCTTGAGATACACGGTGATGATGATCAGGGCCAGACCGGCCAGGGTCTGGTTCACAGCCCCGAACAGAGGCCACAGCCTCAGGGCTCCGTTTCCGCTGGGACCGGTGGCAAACGCCAGCAGCAGGGCTGTTCCCACCGCCAGAAAGGTGGTGACATATTTGCCGGTCAACGCGGTGAGCTTCACACTGTCGAACAGCTCGGACAGAATATAGCGCTGGATCCGGGTGGCGGTATCCAGGGTGGTGCCGGCAAACGACGCCACAAACACCCCCATGATGACCACGGCGATGCTGGCCGGAATGCCGAATGCCGCAAGCATGTTGGCGGATCCGTCCACAAACGCCGCCACCTTGGAACCCAGACCGGCCGCCGCAGCCCACGAGGAATAATGGGTGGTCCAGGCGGCCACGCCCACCAGGGTTTCACCGGATTTGGTCACATACCCCATGCCGATCCCGGCAGCCACGGCAACGATTACCAGGGTGGCCAGGGCCCCTTCCATGAGCATGGACCCGTATCCCACAAACAGGGAATCGGTTTCATACCGCACCTGTTTGGCGGATGTGCCCGAAGACACCAGGGAATGAAACCCGGAAATGGCACCGCAGGCAATGGTGATGAACAAGAACGGCCACATGGGCGGGGCTTCGGCCGGACTCATCTGCACCGCCGGTGCGACAATGGACAGATCGGCAAAAAATGCCGAAAAGAAAACACCGATCATCAGCAGCACCATCACGATCATGAGCTGATGGGAGTTGATGAAATCCCGGGGCTGCAGCAGGGTGGTCACCGGCAGGGTGGAAGCGAAAAACGCATAGATCAGCAAAATGATCGTCCACATGCCCGTGGCCGGAATGCCGGCAATCGTCGGCAGTTGAATGGGAAGAACCGCACCGATGAACACCGTAATATACATCAGAACCACTGCAATGATGGACCAGGTGATGATGCTCTTTCCCTGTTTGTAAATGGCGTGGCCCAGATAGAGGGCGATGGCCACCTCGCACCAGACCGGGAAGACGGATGTGGGATACATGGCGAATACCACGGCGATCACCAGACCGAACACCGCGATCACGATCCACAACTCCAGAAAAACGATCAAGAAAAAGAAAAACCGGGTTCGGGCGTTGACATATTTCGACGTGTAATCGGCAATGGATTTTCCCTGGTTCCGCATGGAAATGATCAAGGCGCCGAAATCATGCACCGCGCCCATGAAGATGCTGCCGAAAAACACCCATATCATGGCCGGCACCCAGCCCCAGATAATGGCGATGGCCGGCCCCACAATGGGACCCGTGCCCGCGATGGAGGTGAAGTGATGGCCGAAGATCACCTCTTTTTTGGTGGGCACATAGTCCACCCCATCTTCCATGGCAACCGAGGGCACCTCCGCACCCTGGGCCAGCTGAAATATTTTTTTTCCGATAAACCGGCCATACACCTGATACATGAGAATATACCCGATAAAGGAAACCACCATGATCAATAACGCATCCATTGTTTCTCTCCTCATTATGGCTGTGAGATGAAGCCGTTAATATTAAATCACGGCAAAAACGGTCGGCACCGACCGTTTTTGTCTGGAACCCCCTATGCCAATTCTGCAACCAAACATATGTATTCCCATACACGTTTCACAGATATTGCAAAATAAATGCCATTGTTTATCCCGGCAAACCAATCCTGGTTTTCCTTCATAACCCTGTAAAACAGAAAAGCACCTTCCCGAAAAAACCTTGAAATCCGCATCCATTGATTGCAAAAACGCGACTAGTTCCCCGGGTCGTTGACGTGGTCCGTCAAATGAATTATAGGGTCTTTAGTCGGGTTTGTTTTTAAACCGCTGCATGCAGACGGAAAGAAACACAATGATAATTCAAGGAATTGCCGGGCTGATCGTTTTTGTGGGGCTGGCATGGCTGATCAGTGAAAACCGGGGCCGGGTAAAAATCAGAACCATTGCCATCGGCATCGGCATTCAGTGGGTGATGGCGCTGCTGTTTCTCAAGGTCCCGTTACTGAGCCAGGGGTTTGTCCTGCTCAACCGGGTTGTCCT
The DNA here is from genome assembly GCA_040883135.1 of Desulfotignum sp. Taxonomy (GTDB): domain Bacteria; phylum Desulfobacterota; class Desulfobacteria; order Desulfobacterales; family Desulfobacteraceae; genus Desulfotignum. The sequence goes on from JBFLKI010000075.1 coordinate 8,968, forward strand.
GGCCCTGGAGCAGGCCACCCGGGCCGGCACATCCATGGTGTTCGGCTATCTGGGAGGGGGCCCCCTGCCTTTTGAAGAAACGGCTGCCGGCGCCTCTTTTATCCTGGCATTTCAGGCCCTGCCCTTGGTACTGCTCATGAGTGCGTTGTCTTCCCTGCTCTTTTACTGGCGGATCCTGCCCTGGGTGGTCAAAACGTTTTCCCGGATCCTGGAGCGGCTGTTCGGCTTAGGCGGGGCCGAAGGCTTAGGGGTCTCTGCCAATATTTTTGTGGGTATGGTGGAATCGCCCCTGTTTATCCGGCCCTATGTCAATTCCCTGACCCGCAGTGAGCTGTTCACCCTGATGACCGCAGGCATGGCCACCATCGCCGGCACCATGATGGTATTGTACGCCAACATCCTGGGGGACATCATCCCCAACGTGCTGGGCCACATCCTGGCCGCCTCCATCATCAGCGCGCCGGCCGCCATCACCGTGGCCAAGATCATGATCCCGGAAACCAGCCCCGTCACCTCCGGAGAGTTGACAGAACCGGACCCGGCCACCAGTTCCATGGATGCCGTCACCCGGGGCACGCTGCAGGGCGTGGAACTGCTCATCAACATCATTGCCATGCTCATCGTGCTGGTGGCACTGGTTCACCTGGCCGACACTCTGCTCAAACTGTTTCCGGATGTGGCAGAAACACCGCTGACCCTGCAACGGATTTTCGGGTGGATCATGTCGCCGGTGGTCTGGCTCATGGGCGTTCCCTGGGCCGAAGCCGGCATCGCCGGCGGACTGATGGGAACCAAGACGATCATCAACGAATTCGTGGCCTACCTGAACCTGGCCGGACTGCCGAAAGACGCCCTGGGACCGGAAAGCCGCCTGATCATGCTCTACGCCATGTGCGGATTTGCCAATCCCGGCAGCCTGGGCATCATGATCGGGGGTCTGGGCACAATGGCCCCGGATCGCCGGGGAGAGATCGTGTCTTTAGGGCTCAAATCCATTGTCGCCGGCACCATCGCCACCTGCATGACCGGCGCCATTGTGGGATTGATCGGCTGACAAGGATTCCTGAATGGCCGCATACACCGACCGGGTGACCGGGGTGGGAACGCCCAGTTCAAGCCCCTGCCGTAGAATCGTTCCGCCGTATAAATCGCCTTCATTCACCCGGCCTTTGGATGCCACATCCCGTTGAAAGGATGTTTTCGTTTCATAGGGAAACCGGCCCGCCACGGCCAGCTGTTGTGAGATGACATGTTCCGGCAGTTGAACCCCTCTGGCGGTGGCAATGGCATATATTTCCCCCATGATTTCACGGGCGGTCTGTGCCGCCTCCGGATCGGCGGCCACCTCACCGATGGTTTTGTTGTAAAACACCGTGACCAGGGCAAAGGCCGCGATAAACAGGTATTTGCTCCAGATATCCGGATAAGGATCGGTGCGCCATTGATAGTTGATCTGCATGGCATCGAAAAAATCGGTAACGGGTTTCGGATCAAACCGGTCATATTTCGGATCAGCCCCGAATAAAATTCTGCCGTCCCCGCCGCTCTGGTAAATCACGCCGGGCGACTGGATATGGGTGCCGACATACACACAGGCGGGCAGGATCACGCCGGTGTGTATATTTTTTCTAATCCGTTCATAAATATCGGCCCCATTCAGCAACGGCAGTATAATGGTGTGTGCATGAATTTTTGGCGCCATGGCCTTGACGGCGTCATCCAGGTCATAGCTTTTGACACAGACAACAATCAGGTCCGGATCAGGCAGGTCATTCATATCGTCCGTGGCTGCCGCCGGCACCCCGGTAATGGCTTTCTGATCAGAAATCAGTGTGATCCCGTTTTGTCTGATTGCCCGGAGGTGATCCCCCCTGGCCACAAAAAAACAATCATAATCCAATGTATGGTCATGATTGCATGTGTGGGCGATCTTGGCGCCGAAAAATCCGCCGATACCGCCGGTGCCATAGATGCAGATGCTGTGGATTTTCTTTTGTTTACTCATGTCCGGTTTCCCTGTATAGCAAATCCGTGATTCCCCATTGTTTTTCCACTTTGAGGTAGGTGGTTTTTTTCAAAGGCTTCGGGGGAACAAAAGACATGGCCCTTTCAGACAGGGCCGTAATGGACAATGCCGGGTTCACCCCGAGGTTGGCCGGGATCATGGACCCGTCCGCCACCCACATGTTTTTATATCCCATGACCCGGTTTTTGTCATCGATCACCCCTTTTCGCGGATCTTGGTGCGCACTGCATCCCCCCATGATATGGGCGGTGATCGGGGCGTTCATATACACTTCTGAAAAGATGCTGACCGGAATGCCGTCCACCCGCCTGGCCAGGCGCCGGACAAAATCATTGGCAATGGGGATGTAAACCGGATTTTTTTTCTCAATGGCCTGGCTGGATCCCAGGGTTTTGACAAACGGCCAGATCTTCCGGTGTCTGCGGGACACATTCAAATAGTTGTCATGGGTCTGCATCACCAGGACGATGAGGTTTCTGCGGGCAAATCCAACCGGGTTCAGCAGCCGGAAAAACGACACCGGATGCTGAACCACATTGGCGAAATACCGGCATATCCGGGGAATCCGCCCCCCGCCGTCGGTCATCATCACCCCTAAAATGCCAAAAAAATCATTGCCTTCGGCATACCGAACCGGTTCCATGTGGGTATGGTCATCCGGAAACACGCTGGAGGTGATGGCCACCCCTCTGGAAAAATCTGCGGTTTTGTCATTGGCCCTGACCGACAGAAGGTTTTCACTATTGGTTCTGACCCGCTTCCCCAGCTGGTCGGACAAGTTGGGCAGCCGGCCCGTCTCTTTCATGGTCAACAGCAGGGACAGGGTCCCGAGAACCCCGGCGGACAGCACCACGCCTTTGGTGTGATACACCGTTTCAGGACCCCGGATTCCCGTGGTCTTCACCGCCGTGACCCGGTATCCGGCCGTCCCGTCATCCGACAGGGGAAAGATTTCCGTCACCCGGTGTTCGGGAATGATCCGGGCCCCGAATTTTTCCGCAAAAAACAGATAGTTTTTGTCCAGGGTGTTTTTGGCATCTTTCCGGCACCCGGTCATGCAGGCCCCGCACAGTTCACACCCCACCCGGTCCGGCCCTTCCCCCAGAAAATAGGGATCTTGGGCTTTTTTCCCCTGTTCTCCGAAATACACCCCCACCCGGGTTTTGCGAAACGTGTGTTCCCGGCCGTATTCCGCGGCGGTCTGCCGCATCAGATGGTCAGCCTCTCCCAGATAGGGATTTTCCGTGGCCCCCAGCATTTTCTGCGCCATCTCGTAATAGGGCAGGAGTTCGGATTTTCCCCCCATCCGCTTGACAATCTCATGGTCAAAAAAAGAATCCGGCGGCACATACAGGGTATTGGCATAGTTCAGGCTGCCCCCGCCCACCCCGGCACCGCTCAATATGAAAATATTATCGAGCAGGTTCATGCGCTGAATGCCGTACAGGAACAGTTTCGGCATCCACAGGTATTTGGGCAGGTGCCAGTTGGTTTTGGCAAAATCACCCCCGGCCCACCGTTTCCCCGACTCGATGACGCCTACCTTGTAGCCTTTCTGGGACAACCGCATGGCAGACACACTGCCGCCGAATCCGGATCCGATGACAAGATAATCAAAATCAAATTGCTGGCCGGTCATCAGGACACCATCCCCCAGGAAAAAATATTCTCTTTGGCCAGGATGCCGGACACCCGGGCTGCCCGCACCAGATCAGGATTCAATATGTCCAGAAGCGCATAATCCAGACCGGCAGACGCCAGCATGGCCACGTAGCTCTGCTCAATGGCCAGGCGCCTTTCCGTGTCCGGGGCGTTGGTGCCCAGGTTGGAAATGCCGCCGATGGTCCGTACCGGAAACCCCAGCAGGTCGGGCAGGGTGCGGATTACCTTCAGTACCTGCCTGGCCTGGACAATCCCGTTTTCCCATGCCAGCGGGGGAATCACTGGATCGATGATCACCCGTTCCTTTGCCACGCCGGCAGCTTCCGCCGCCGCCACCAGTTCCATTGCCACCTCGAACCGCTGGGATGCATCCGTCGGCACCCGGGAATCCGGATACAACAGAAACCCCACGATATCGACGTCATATTCTCTGGCCAGGGGCAGAATCTGCTCCAGTTTGTGGGGTTCCAGGGAAAATCCGTTGAAAATGATCCGGTTTTGGGCGGCTTTGGCTCCGGCTGCCATGGCATCGGGATTGGCCGTGTCAATAAGCAGGGGCAGATCGGTGGCTGCCTGCACCGCCTCCATGAAAAACCGCATGCCCGGCGCCGCCTGTTTTCCCAGGGGCCCGGTATTCACGTCAATGGCCCAGGCTCCCCGGGCTTCACACGCTTTCACCAGATTCTCTACCGGTTCCGGATCAAACCGCTGCAAGGCGCGACGGATGTCCGGACGGGTGACCCGCAGGTTATCAGCGATCAGTTTCATCGCCTGATCCCATGCCGTTGTCAGGGCCCCGCACCGGCCACAGAAAAAATTCGGTCAGCGGTTTGTGCCCGACCCCCACAGGTCCGTCTTTTGTATACAGAACCCAGGCATACGCGGTATCATACCGGCTGGTGGTGGCGGACCAGTAAAAATCCTGAACATCGATAAACGGATGATCCATGGGCAGGGCCGGAGAATGGCAGTTCATGTCGGTCAGGCTCTCCAGCTCCCTGATTTCGGGAATCCGCCAGTCATCGAATCCATAGGCCCGGTCTTTGTTCATTTCCGATACCAGATCATGGGCGGTTTTCCAGTCCAGGGGCTGCGGGTGCACATTGGCATGCGTCAGCCAGACAAGGCCGGTGCCGGTGTCATGGACCCGGTCCCCCTCTGATCTGAACCGGGGGGCCGGATCGGGTTTTCCGGCCTGAAATTCCCCATCCTGACCAGACCCAGGACAGTCCATCCGGTGGCCGGAACCATCAAAACAGGTGGTCTGACCAGTCTGACGCACCCGGGAACCGCCGGGATCGATCTCCCGCACCGGCCAGACCATATAGGAACGGTGCTTCATTCCCTTGAACACCCGGGCACCACCCAGGTGGACATACCATGCCTGCTCCGGCAGCCTGGCACAGGTGGTGGCCGTCCAGTAATATCCGTGAAAGATGCCGGTAAACGGATGACCGGCATCGATACTGGGATTGATGACATCATGACTCATCAGGCTGAACAGTTCCCGACGGTTGGGCAGTTTCCAGTCATGATACCCGAACAGACCCGATCCGTTGAATCCCGTTATCTCTGCCAGTGCCTCCTCCCAGGTCATGGGAAATTCCAGCAGTCCGGCATCTTTCAGCCACATCAACCCGGTGTGCGTATCCAAAACCACATCATTGTCTGTTACAAACCTGTTTTTCATCATACTCCGAACACAGCCCGGTCAGCTCTTTTTAACGGAAAACCGCTTTTCTCCAGCGATCCCTCTCAGCGCACTTTTTTATATTGACAGAAAATTCAATCATTACAACCCAAAAAACGGGGTTGCAAACCCATTTTTGGATCCGGCCGGTCAAATGGTGGTGGTGCCGACGCAGATATTGTCCCCGGCCGGCATGGTGTTTGTCAGTTTATATGCGGCACTGGGGATCAGCCCTTTGTACATCGCCTCTGTGAACGCCGCATGCCCGCTTTGGCAAATTCGCCAGTCTTCCGGTATATCAAGCGCCATGTTGGCTTCCTGCCAGGGACATTTGGTATACTCGCTCCGGATCGTATCTCCTTGAATTTTTTCAGTCATTTCCATGCCATGGACTCCGGTTGCCATCATTCCTGACTGTTTGAGGTTTTCAATCGTCACCTTTTCCCCGAACATCGGTTTGAGCTGTTGGGCGGTATTATGCCCCAGCATGGCCCATGTTTCGTCACTTGCCTTTTTGACTGTTTCAAGGGCCACGCCTTGTTTCATCAGATTTTTGACCAGCAGCGAATACGAGTAAATCAATGCATCCAGCCTTTTCTGGGCCAGTTCTTCGATGGGTAATGCCTGTTCCATTGGTCTCTCCTTTTTCTTCATGGGTTCAAATGACCTGGTGCGCTTTCAACAGGACCATTTGCATTGCTCTCCCGGCAGCGTCCTGTGCATACTGCCGGGAGGCAAATTTGCATAGTTTCAGGACGTCCTTCATCGGATAACTCCCTGATATGATGGATGGTCAATTCATCAGAAACCATCGAAAACCGAAGGAAAAAACAAAGGTGTCGCGGAGCAGAAAAGAACAGAATAATGGTCTGAATCAGAATACTAACCTGATACTGATTTTTTAACGAACCGGTTTCTGGTTGTCAAGTCTATTTCTGAAAACCTGCCGGGACTTCATTTTTTTCCCGTATACATGCCTTCGTAATCCAGTGTGGTCAAAGAGGTCCCCTGCGAATGAACCCCGGCATCCACCACATTGCCGATAAAAACGGTGTGGTTGCCCGGCTGGTGTTGTTCGATCACTTGGAGCTCAAACCAGGCCAGGCAGTCGTTGAGAATGGGCACCCCGGTTTTTCCGGACATCCAGTCCAGCCCGGTGAACTTTTCTTTGGGGTCCGGCCCTTTGAACCGTTTGAGCAGGTCTTTTTGCGACTGATCGATGATGTGCAGACCGAACGCCCGGGTGGTGACGATCATGTCATGGGAATACCGGTTGGGATGCACCGCCGCCATAATCAGGGGCGGATCATAGGACACCTGGGTCACCCAGGAGGCGATCATGCCGTTGACTGCATCATCCAGTTTCGTGGTCAACACATAAATCCCGTAGGTCATCTGGCCGAAGGCCTTCTGCCAATGGTCTTTCATATCATTCTCCTGCTGTTTGGGTTAACAGTGTCACCTCTCTGCCCAACTTGAACACGGCTGAAAACCGCATCACCGGCCTGCCGCCATCATCGGTCACCAACGCCTGCCCCCGGACCTGCCGGTTTTCAAGCGGCGTCACCTCTGCCCGGGCAGACAGCATCCCTTGTGTCACCGGTGCCAGAAACTCCGCATTCAGGGAGATGGTCCCGAACCGGCTATCCTGCGGAAGCAGGCTTTTGATGGCCATGGCAACGGCCGTGTCCGCCAGGGTGACAATGGCGCCGCCATGGGCCATTCCCTGCCCCTGGGCCAGCTGATACACAAAGGGCATGGTCAGACAAGACCGCCCGCCTTCTGCCTCGACAATCTCAAGCCCCAGTAGTTTTTCAAACGGTGCACAGCTGATCCAGCTGTCCAGAACCACCTCGTGCGGCCCGGTCTTTGGTTTTACATGTATTACATTCTTCATAATCACAATATACCATCAGATGCATTTGACCATCTCAACCAGAACCATTTTTTTGATAAAAAGGGTTTCATCAAAAACGCTGCTCAATCCATATCCATCACCTGATCCAGGCCCCGGCGAAGGCCGGTGAAGGTGTCCACCTTTCGGATGGCCAAGAGAGCCCCGTCCACATAGGGCTGGGCGCTGGTGCCGGCATCGTGGCGGATGCTCAGGGTCTGGTCCGGCATGCCGAAAATGATTTCCGACGACAGGGTGAATCCGGGCAGGCGGATGGAATGCACCTGGGAGCCGGTCATGTCCGCGCCCCTGGCTTCGATGGGACCCTGGGTATCTGCCAGGGGAACGGTCAATTGCGAGGGCCGGACCCGGGACATCCGGAAGGCCAGTTCCCTGGCCGTGCCGCTGGGGGAATCTTTTTTCGTGTCACCCGCATAGTCGATAATCTCCCACTGGGGGATATACCGGGCCGCTATTTCGGAAAATTTCTGGAGCAGCACCACTGTCAGGGCGAAATTGCCGGCGGCCAGGACCCCCAGATGGTTCTCCAGGGCTTTTTCATGGATTTGGTCATACTGGGCATCGGTCAGGCCGGAGGTGCCCACCACCACATGCACGCCCGCATCCAGGGCGGTCATGATGTGGGTCATGGCCACATCCGGTTTGGTGAACTCCACCAGCACACCGGCATCGGCCAGAGATTCTTCTGTCACGGCATCGGTGATGATGACATCGGTTTTCTCAAGGCCCAGTGCCCGGGACAGTTTCTCTCCGTTACGGGTTCTGGATACCGCCCCCACCACCTGCATGTCGGGCTGCTCATGGACCGCTTTGGTCAACGCGGAACCGGCCCAGCCGGTGGCCCCGGCGATACACACTTTTTTTATCATGAATGGTCTCCTTTCATTGTGTCTTTGCCTTGATTATTATGGTATTTTGGAATCGATGTCCAACGATAAAACATGAATTTTTTCTTTCTTTTTAAAATATGAATCTGGTATAGTTCATATTTTATTTTTCACCTGTTTATTGTTTATTGTTTTTACAAGGAGTCATGGCCGTGGAAGAAAGTATCATTCGTTTTGCCAGCCGTATGGATCAGCTGCCGCCCTATCTATTCGGCATGATCAACAAGATGAAAATGGAAAAACGGCGTAACGGGGATGACGTCATCGATCTGGGCATGGGCAATCCCATGGACCCCACCCCGGATGCGGTGATCGAAAAGCTGGTGGAAGTGGCCAAGGATCCCAAGTCCCACCGGTATCCGGAAAGCTCGGGCATGCCGCATTTAAAGCTGGAGATCGCCAAATATTACAAACGGCACTATGACATCGACCTGGATGCGGAAAAAGAAACCTATTTCACCATCGGCTCCAAAGAGGGAATCTCCCATCTGTGTCTGGCCATCATGGGCCCGGGGGATTCCGTGCTGGTGCCGGCACCGGCCTTTCCCATCCATATCTATGCGGCGGTCATTGCCGGGGCCAATGTCATGAGAATTCCCATTGCGCCGGAACAGGGATTTTTGAACCGGATCATCAATATCTGCGAATCCTGCTACCCGGCCCCGAAAGTACTGATGATCAACTATCCCCACAACCCCACCGGCGTGGTGACGGACATCGCGTTTTTCGAAGAGATCGTGGCGTTGGCCAAGCGGTTCAAATTCATGGTGATCAATGACTTTGCCTATTCCATGATCACGTTTGACGGATACAAGGCCCCCAGTTTTCTGGAAGCCCCGGGCGCCAAGGATGTGGGGGTGGAGTTCGGCTCGTTTTCCAAATCCTACAACATGGCGGGCTGGCGCATCGGCTACTGTGTGGGCAATGAGCGGATCGTCAAGGCGCTGGGCCAGATCAAGGGATATTTCGACTACGGTATTTTTTCCGCCATCCAGGTGGCGGGCATCATTGCGCTCAGAGATTGTGACGACACCATTCCGCAGCTGGCCAAAACCTATGAGACAAGAAGAGATGTCTTATGTTCCGGCCTGTCCCGCATGGGATGGGACATCACCCCTCCCAAGGCGGGCATGTTCGTGTGGGCCAAAATCCCGGCACCGTTCGACAAGATGGGGTCCATGCAGTTTGCCATAGAAATGATGAACCGGGCCAACGTGGCCGTGGCGCCCGGCACCGGGTTCAGTGAGGAAGGCGAAGGGTATCTGCGCCTGGCCTTGGTGGAAAACGAGGAACGGCTGCGGCAGGCCATGCGGCAGATGAAAAAAGCCATGGATTCACTCTAATAATCCAGAGATGTCACCTCCAGGGCATGTTTTTGAATAAAATTGCGGCGGGGTTCCACCTCTTCTCCCATTAGCAGGGTAAAAATCTCGTCCGCTTTTTCGGCATCCTCGACATTCACCTGGAGCATCATGCGTTTTTCCGGATTCATGGTGGTTTCCCACAACTGTTCCGCATTCATCTCCCCGAGACCTTTGTACCGCTGAATCGTGATCCCTTTTTTGGCTTCCGCCATCAGAAAGGCATATAATTCGTCAATGGTGTCAAACTCGTTTCTTATTTTGGCATCTTCCTGTTTGGACATGACGGCAAACGGCGGTCTGTTGAACTCGGCGATTCTTTCATAGCTTTTGAGCATCTGCTTGTAATCGGTGGTGGCCAGAATCTCCCTGCCCACCCTCAGCAGAAACTGCTTGCCTTCCCTGTCATAAATATCCATTTCAAAAATCTTGCGCTCCATGTCATACTCGATTTCTCTGGGCTGGTACCCGGCTTTTGTCAGGTCCCGGGACAGTTCCTCGAAATTGCTCCGTTTTTCTAAAAAAAACTTGTCCCGGACCCCGTGATGAATCACTTTGAGCAGCATTTGGGTATCAAAATCACGCTTCCGAAGCAATGACACCGCATTGAAATACCAGGTCATGTTCTGCATGAAGAGCTGGAAGCTTTCTTCCGGAATCGGGTCGGTCTGGTTGTCGATGTACAGATCCTTTTGAGAGGCGATGCGATGGATCAGATACTGGGAATACTCCTCCTCGTTTTTCAGGTACAGGCCGCTCTTTCTGGAACCCACCCGGAACAGGGGGGGCTGGGCAATGTACAGGTATCCCTTTGCGATCATCTCGGGCATCTGACGGTAGAAAAAGGTGAGCAACAGGGTCCGGATATGAGATCCGTCCACATCCGCGTCGGTCATGATCACCACCTTGTGATACCGGATCTTGTTCACATCATACTCTTCCTTGCCGGCGCCCGTACCCAGCACCGTGATGATGTTCTTGATCTCATCGCTGCGAAGAATCTTGTCGAACCGGGCTTTTTCCACATTCAGGATCTTGCCTTTCAAGGGAAGAATGGCCTGAAAACGGCGGTCTCTTCCCTGTTTGGCCGACCCGCCGGCAGAATCCCCCTCCACCAGAAACAGCTCTCTTTCCGCCGGATCCGCAAACTGGCATTCCGCCAGCTTGCCCGGCAGGGTGGAATCCATCAGGGTCCCTTTTTTTCGTGCCAGCTCTCTGGCCCGTTTGGCCGCATCCCTGGCCCTGGCCGCATCCACCGCCTTGGAGATGATCTGTCTGGCGACCGTGGGATTTTCTTCCAGAAACTGAGACAGCTTCTCGTTGAGCAGCGATTCCACAATCCCCTTGACTTCGTTGTTGCCCAGCTTGGTCTTGGTCTGGCCTTCGAACTGGGGTTCCATGATTTTCACGGAAATGATCACAGCCAGGCCTTCTCTCATGTCATCGCCGGACAACTTGATGTTCTGCATGTTCTTGGGCAGATTTTTGGATCCGGTTATATAGGCGTTCACCGTTCGGGTCATGGCCGCCTTGAACCCGGACACATGGAATCCGCCCTCGATGGTGCGGATGTTGTTGGCATAGGAATACAGTTTTTCCTTGAATGTGTCATTGTACTGGATGGCCACCTCCACCTGGACGTCTTTTTTTTCCCCCTCGATGTGGATCGGATCATGCAGCGGCGTGCAGGAGCGGTTCAGATATTCCACAAATGACACGATGCCGCCCTCATAGAAAAAATCATCCTTTTCAGCGGACCGTTCGTCTTCTATAATGATCCGTACGCCCTTGTTCAGAAAGGCCAGTTCCCGCATGCGGCGGGACAGAATTTCATAATCGAACTCGTTTTCATTCATGACCGTGAAATCCGGCGTGAACCGGATCTTGGTCCCTTTTTTCACGGTATCGCCCTTGATGCTCAGTTCCGTGATCTTGTGACCCCGAGAATAGGTCTGATAATAGATCTTTCCTTTTTTGTAGACTTCCATTTCCAGGTGGCTGGACAGGGCGTTGACCACGGAAATCCCTACCCCGTGAAGACCGCCGGACACCTTGTAGGAATCCTTGTCAAACTTGCCGCCGGCATGCAGCTTGGTCATGACCACTTCACAGGCCGGTACATGCTCGGTCTCGTGCATCTCTATGGGTATGCCCCGCCCGTTGTCTTCCACACTCACACTGTTGTCCGGGTGAATGGTCACATAAATGGTATCGCAATGGCCAGCCATGGCCTCGTCGATGCTGTTGTCCACCACCTCGTACACCAGGTGATGAAGTCCTTCCATGTCCACATTGCCGATATACATGGACGGCCGTTTCCTGACCGCTTCCAGACCTTCCAGAATTTTGATGCTGTCTGCGTTGTATTCTTTTGTCACGTTGTTTTCTTTCATGAGATATGCATTGCCATGATGGCACAGATAAGGTTGTCATCATCCATGGCCTTGATGATGCAGGGAGTTCTGGCTTCCTTGATATAGAGCATCACGGTTGCCTGATCGAACAGATTCAGGGCATCCATGAAATATCTGGGGTTGAAGGCACTTTTAATTTCTTCGCCGGAATATCCGATCATCATGCGTTCCTTGGATTCACCGATTTCCGGGTTGGTGATGGTAACCGTGAGTTCGTTGTCCCTGAAATGCAGAATCACGGTTTTGTAATCATCGGAAGTGAGAATGGACACCCGTTTCATGAGCGTATAGAACATGGAACGGTCCACTTCCATACCGGTCATGGCGGCGGTCTGGATAATGGGCGGATAGTTGGGATATTCCCCGCTGAGCAGTTTGATCATGATGGATTCATCGGCCCGCTGGAACACAAAATGATTGGCCTTGATACCCACCCGGATGGGTTCTGAGGTGTTGTCGATGAATTTATGCAGTTCAGACAGTCCTTTTTTGGGAATGATCACCGGTTCGTCCGGCAGCACCAGATCGCCGGTATATCTGGCGTCAAAACAGTTCAACCGCCGGGAATCCGTAGACACCATTCTCATATACGGGGTATCGTTCTTTTCCACTTTTTCAATGAGCGCGCCCAGCACATACGTGCGTTTTTCATCCCCGGCATAGGTGATCACGGCAGCGGATTCCAGCATGTTTCTCAAATCCCTGGCATCGATCTCGATGAAATCCACATTTTCAATCACCGGTGTTTCCGGAAAATTTTCATAATCCGAAGATACGATATGGAACAGGCTGTCTCCGACACCGATTTCCACCCACCTGTTTTCCACCTCATTCACCGGAATGGTGTTGTCCGGATATTCTCTGACGATTTCAAAGAATTTCTTTGAATTGATGGAAATAATGCCCTCTTTTTCAACATTCGCATCATAGGTACCCAGAAATACTGTTTCCAGGTCATTGGCCGTCAGTACGATTTTGTCATCCATGGCTTTGATCAGTACATCCGACGTGATGGACAGATTGGTTTTTCTGCCGGTGATGCCCTGAATTTTGGAAAGCACTTCCAGCACTTCTTTTTTATCAAATGAAAATCTCATTCAGGTTCCTTTTATTCTTTGTCAATTAAAGGATTGTTCTTGAAATATGTATATCAAAACAGGTCTTTTATCAATTGATAAATCTGTTATCTGTTTGTTTTAAATCTTTTAAAAAGATAATAATAACAATAAGGGGTGTTCATATGTTCAAAACGGTATAATTATTTGAAATAGAATACTATTTTTTATAAACTAATGTCCAAAAAATGTTGGTAATCCGTCTAATTGTCTCCGGTTATAGACACCTTGTCCGAAGGGTGTTCATAACCCCATAAGTTTTGAACCGGTTTTCGACACAGTTTTAATCATTGTAGATCCAGGTGCGCATCTGATCGAACCCCTTGTTTTTCCAGTCATCATCGATACGCTGGGTCAGAAAGGTGAAAAACAGGGTGTCGATAACCTGTGTAATCCTGAAAACCAGCAGGGCTTTTTCAATGACCCTGCCTTCGATTTCGTCTTCTGACCCGTCCCCGGCTGCAGCCGGGGTTTTCATCCCGGTGATGTTGAAACTGTCTCCCTTGATGGTGAAATGATATTCTTCTTCCGGATCCAGTGTGCAGATCAGGTTCATTTGCGTGACCTTGGCCCCTTTTTTCAGGGCGGTGGTGCCTTCTTCGAGGCCGGCCTGGTCCCCCTTGATGGTGATCTTTTCTTTGGTATTGTCTCCCAGGGTATTTTCCAGAACCAGGGTGTTGCCGATATCAAGAGACACCGGGTCTTTGGATTGGAGCGTTTGTGTGATGTTTTGACCGGTTTCGATCATGAACCACAGCCAGGTGAGAAATTCATTGCCTAAAAAACCGTATTTGTTGTAAGCGGTAGCGATATCCAGCATGGGGTCACCTCGAAAAATGGAGCGGGGTCAGGGTCAGAATCCGGTCTTTGTTTGCAGACGAAAAAGCGGATTTGGTTTCGACCAGGGTATAGGGAAACAACCGGACAGGCTTGAGGTTGAAGGATTTGAAAAAAATGGTTTCAAAAAATTCATTGGCCGCCTTCTGGGTGGTGAACAGAAACAGGTTTCCGGTGTCATAATCCCACAGTACATCATACACATTGGGAATGGCGGGCATTTTGTGCATCAGCACATCCATGACGGTTTCCTTGATTTCCGATTTTTCGTTTTTGGAAACAAAATCCCGGCCGGAAGCGTGTTTTTTTTTCTCGATTTCAATGGCCATCTGCTTGTGCACCAGTTTGGCCGGGATCGATTTTTTATCAATGCGCAGCGAAAACAGAAAATAGGTGCCGAACACAAAGGGAAATTTCTCGAAATCTGGCAGATAGGGGCTTTCAAAAGGGGTCCATCCAGCGGAGATCTCTTCGTATTCATTTTCCAGTGTCGGAATGGCATGTCGGATCAGCCCGTCGCGAACCTGTTCCATGGGCTCGGTGTCAAATGAATCCGTGATGCGATACCGGCTCATGGATACGGTGGCGGATAAAAAACCCATACATTCTCCTTGGTTAATTTTTATATAACCTGCTTTTTTTATTAAAAATAAAATTAAAAAACACTTCGCGGATAGTATCATGATTTTTTGAAAAAAGACAGGCCATAGATGGATACGGCATTTACAAGTTTAATAATTTATTGTAAGACTAACGGGTTATATCGGAATTTTTATTTGTTCGCATCAAATCTCAAGAGGTGAAAAACATGAAAAAAAGAATGCAGACCATTGACGGAAATACCGCCGCAACCCATGTGGCCTACGCCATGAGTGAAGTGGCTGCCATATACCCCATTACGCCATCCAGCCCGTTGGGGGAGATTGCCGACGGCTGGGCATCCAAAGGGCGGAAAAATATTTTCGGCCAGGTACTGGATGTCAAGCAGATGCAGTCTGAAGCCGGGGCCGCCGGGGCCGTCCATGGATCCCTGGCCGCCGGGGCACTGACCACGACATTCACGGCCTCCCAGGGACTGCTGCTCAAAATTCCCAATATGTACAAAATATCGGGCGAACTGCTGCCGTCAGTGTTCCATGTGACGGCCCGTTCCATTTCCGCCCATGCCCTGTCTATTTTCGGCGATCATCAGGATGTGATGGCGGCCCGCCAGACCGGGTTTGCCATGGTCGCCTCCTCATCGGTTCAGGAAGCCCAGGATCTGGCCCTGGTGGCCCATCTGGCCACGGTGGAAGCCCGGGTGCCGTTCATGCATTTCTATGACGGATTCCGCACCTCCCATGAGATTCAGAAAATCGAGATGATCGAATACGAGGACATGGCTTCCTTGTTTAATTTCGAGGCCTACAAGGCGTTCAAGGCCCGGGCCGTGAACCCGGAACATCCGGATACCAGAGGTACCGCTCAGAACCCGGACATCTATTTTCAGGGCCGGGAAGCCGCCAACAGATATTACCTCAAAGTGCCGGCCATCGTCAAAGCCTGCATGAAAAAGGTGGGAGACCTGACCGGCCGACGCTACAACGCGTTTGATTATGTGGGGGATCCCCAGGCGGATCATATCATCGTGGCCATGGGATCGGCGTGTGAAGCCATCGAAGAATCCATTGAATGTCTGAATGCGCAGGGACACCGCCTGGGTCTGGTCAAGGTACGGCTGTACCGGCCATTTGACACCCAGGCGTTTCTGCAGACCATTCCGTCCACGGTGGAAGCGGTTACCGTACTGGACAGAACCAAAGAACCCGGTGCCATCGGTGAACCCCTGTATACGGATGTGTGCACCGCGTTCATGGAATACGGAGAAGGCCCGAAAATCATCGGGGGTCGGTACGGGCTGTCGTCCAAGGAGTTCAATCCGTCCATGATCAAGGCGGTGTATGACAACATGAACGCCATGGCCCCGAAAAACCATTTCACCGTGGGCATTGACGATGATGTCACCCACACCTCCCTGGAAGTGAAAAAGGGGTTTGACCCGGCACCCGAAGGTACCATTTCCGCCAAGTTCTGGGGACTGGGATCCGATGGAACCGTGGGGGCCAACCAGTCGGCCATCATGATCATCGGCGACAACACCGACAAGTACGCCCAGGGATATTTTGCCTATGACTCCAAGAAATCCGGGGGTCTGACCGTGTCTCACCTGCGGTTCGGTGATGTGAAGATCAAGTCCACCTACCTGATCGAAAATCCGGATTTCGTGGCCTGCCACAAGGCCAATTATGTGCAGATCTATGATGTGCTCAAGGGCATCAAAGAGGGTGGTACGTTTCTGCTCAACTCCCAGTGGTCCATCAAGGATATGGAAAAACAGATTCCCGGGGATGTGCGAAAAACCATTTATGACAAAAAACTCAATTTCTACAATATCGATGCCGTGGCCATTGCAGAAAAGATCGGTCTGGGCAACCGCATCAACATGATCATGCAGACCTGTTTTTTCAAGCTGTCCAATGTGCTGCCCGTGGATCAGGCCATCCAGCTCCTCAAGGACGATA
>JBFLKI010000334.1:0-11222 GCA_040883135.1 Desulfotignum sp.
GTGGAGGATAATATGAAGCACGTGAACTGTTTGCTTGCTGTCTTGTTTGTGGTATTGTCGGCATCTGGTCCGGCCCTGGCACACAAGGTGAACCTGTTCGCTTATGCCGAAGGAGGGACTGTTTTCACGGAAAGCTATTTTCCTGACGGCAGAGCGGTGGAAGGCGGAAAGGTGCTGGTTTATGACAGCAAAGACAATCTGATTCTGGAAGGGATGACCGATACCGAGGGGTTTTTCAATTTTGAAATTCCTACGATCGATGATTTGAAAATTGTGATCGATGCGACCATGGGGCATAAAAACAGTTTTACACTTAAAAAAGCCGACCTGGAGGCCGGGAAATGACAAAAATATACAAAGGCCTGGCAGTGAGCGTTCTGTGCCTTTTTCTGGCAGGGCTTTCCGGTCCACTTTGGGCGCAGAATCCCCCGGATGCAAATGCGGGGGAGGTCATTGTTTTATTGAAAGAACAAAACCGTCAATTATCCGGAGATCTCAGACGGATTCAGCGGGAGATTGCGGCGTTGCGCGCAGATCTTGACAAACCGGGTGTAAAAGATGTGTTTGCGGGCATCGGCTACATTGTCGGGTTGTTCGGTGCGGCGGCGTTTGCTGCGTCCCGGCGCAGGGAGTAGACCATGCATATTTCCGACGGGGTGCTTCCTTTGTCCGTTACCCTTGGCAGTTATGCGGCCGGTGCCCTGGTGACCGCCTGGAGCGTCCGCCGCATTCACAGCCGGGATTTGCCCAAAGTGGCGGTGGTGACGTCGGCCTTTTTTGTGGCCTCACTGGTACACATTCCCTTTGGACCCACCAGTGCTCACCTGCTGCTGCCGGGGCTTGCCGGCGCCCTGCTCGGACCGGCGGCATTTGTGGCCATCGGTCTGGGCCTGCTCCTGCAAAGCATATTATTCCAGTTCGGCGGCATCACCGCCTTAGGGGCAAATGCGTTGATGATGGGGGTTCCGGCGGTGATCTGCGGGTGGTTTTTTCAGCAGTTCAAGGGTTCAACCCGGGTGCGCCAGGCCATTACAGGCGGTCTGGCCGGTGCCTTGGGAACAACCCTGGCAGCCATTTTTCTGGCGGCTCTTCTGATGACCGGTGGGGAAGATTTTTTCGGGGTTGCCAAAATCGCTCTGATGGCCCACGTACCGGTGATTGTGATCGAAGGGGTGGTGAGCGGATTTACCATCGGGTTCCTGGCCCGGGTCAAGCCGGCCCTGCTGCAATCTTCCTTCCAGGATGCGGCTGGGCCGGTTCATGACTGATCTGCAGTACATACAGCTGCCGCTGTGGTATCTGCCCCTGCTGGTATTGATTCCGGCTGTGGCGGCGGCGGGTGTGGTATCCTGGCTGGGCCGCCGGGCAAGGACCCGGGTGGTCCCGGAAAAAGACCCGGACTGGTCCGTTCCGCCGTTGACTCAGGGCCGGGGTCAGGGCACCTCCCTGATCCACCGCTGGGATGTGCGCTGCAAGATCGTGACCATCCTGGCCTACAGCTTTGCCGTTGCTTCGCTGCGCCACCTGGATGCCGCCGCAGCAGCGGTTCTGGTTTCCCTGGCGGTCCTCATGGTGGCCAGAGTGTCTTTTCACAAGGTGGTCCTGCGGCTTGCGGCCCTTGCCGGTTTTCTGGGGATGATTTTGGTGGTGATGCCCCTGACCGTTCCGAATCACCCGGGAGACACCATACTGGTTTTCGGCACCCTGGACTGGCTGGGTGTGAATATCCGCGGGGGCATCCTGGCAGCCACCATTGCGGCCAAGGCAATGGCCATTGCCCTGTTGATGGAACCGCTGCTTTCCACCGCCCCTTTGCCAATGACGCTGTATGGACTTTCCCGGCTCGGGGTGCCGGATATGGCCGGCCAGATGGTGCTGCTCAGTTACCGGTATCTGCATGTGTTCACCCACGAAGCCCGGCGCATGACCGCCGGCATGCAGGCCAGGGGGTTTGCAAAGAAAACAGACATGGACACCCTGCGGGCACTGGCCAATTTTCTGGGCATGCTGTTTGTCCGTAGTTTTGAGCGCACCGAACGGGTGTTCGATGCCATGCAGGCCAGGGGCTATAAAGGCCGTTTCCCCGACCCCGGTCAATTGCAGCTCCGATTGTCGGATATCCTTATTGCCGGCATATGGGTCGCGGCCGGAACCGGCCTTGTGCTTTTTGATTGGTTGAAAGGGTAACATGGGAACCATCATGGGGGATAAGTCGATTTTCTGCGTTCGGAACCTGTGGTATGCTTATCCCGACGGCATCCAGGCCCTGTCCGGCGTGGACCTGGATATTTTTTCCGGGGACCGTATCGCCCTTGTGGGGCAGAACGGGTCCGGCAAGACCACATTGGTCAAACTGCTGAGCGGGCTGCTTGCACCCGAACAGGGAGAGGTCCTTTACAACGGCAAGGCCCTGGCCGGTGAACATCTGGATAACAGCCGCCTGACGATCGGAATGCTGTTCCAGGATCCGGACGACCAGCTGTTCGGACACACGGTCATGGATGATGTGGCCTTTGGTCCCCGAAACCAGGGAAAATCCAGGGAAGCGGCGGCCCTATGTGCAAAACAGGCCCTGCAACGGGTCAATCTGGAACATCTGGCGTACAAGGAGCCTCATAACCTGAGTTACGGCCAGAAAAAACGCGCCGCCCTCGCCGGTATCCTTGCCATGGAACCCCGGGTGCTGATACTGGACGAGCCCACCGCCAACCTGGACCCGGGACAGGAGGCGGTATTTCTGGATCTGCTCAAGGCATTTGACGGCACCCTGATCTGCATCTCCCATGACCTGATTTTCCTGTACGAACTGTGCCAAAAAGCAGTGGTGCTGCATCACGGCAGCATCCACCACAATTATACCATGCGCGAACTGGTCTCCCAGCGCAGCGCGCTGCGGGATCACGGGCTGGATTTTTCCTTCCGCATGGCCATCCCGGCCAATGGTGTGACTGCCCATGAAGAAAATGGAAAAAACGGCTGCGGCAGCCTGTCAGATGCAGGTGCCGTGGCATTGGGCGACCCGTCCGGGCCGCTCCCCCTGGTCCGGCTGGAAAATTATGGATATGTGTACCCGGACGGCACTCCCGGACTTCAGGCGTTCTCCCTGGATATCCATGACAGGGAAAAGACGGCCATTGTGGGGGAGAACGGGGCAGGCAAATCCACCCTGCTGGCATGCTTGTGCGGACTGCGCCAGGGGCAGGGGACCTTGGTTTTCAAGGGAACCCTGGTGACCCGGAAACGGTACAGGGAGCTGTGGCGCCGGGTCGGCCTGGTGTTCCAGGATTGTGCAGATCAGCTGTTCTGTGCCAGTGTCTATGAAGAAATGGTGTTCGGTCTGCGCCGGCTTGGGCTGCCCCCTGACGAGTGCCGGTATCGGACTGCGGATGCCCTGGCCCGGGTGGGACTGGCGGGATTTGAAAACCGGGTACCCCTGCACCTGTCCGGCGGGGAGCGCAAGCGCCTGGCCCTGGGCTGTGTCCTTGCCATGGATCCGGATCTGCTCATCCTGGATGAACCCACGGCCGGGCTGGATCCCCGGGGAGAAGAGCTGCTGATGTCTATTCTGGAAACCTTTGACAAAACCCTGCTGCTGGTTAGCCATGACCTGTTTTTCATAGAAAAACTCACCCATCGCACCGTGGTGATGCACCAGGGCCGGGTTATAAGGGACCTGCCCACCCCTGTTTTCATGCAGGACGACAAACTGTGCCGTCTCAACGGCCTGGCGTTTTCATACCGGCAGCGCACTTTCACCGCCATCCGGAAACTGCAGCACGAACATGAGCACACTCACCCGCACCTCCATATCCATGACCATCCCCACCGCCATGGCCGGACGGTGCACGCCCACCCCCATGAGCATCTGCATGAGCACCCCCACCGGTTTGTGCACACCCATCCCGGCGGACAGAAAACCCATGACCATGCCCAGCGCCTGGTGCATGACCATGACCACCCCGGCCATGCGGCCGAGGACCACGACCATCCACATTAATACGCCCAGCGTTTTTAATACACGGCGTTAAAAGTAAAGCTTGACTTCCGTGAAGAATTGGTGGGGATAAGCGCCGAATTCGCTTTTCAGATGCCCTGTCGCCGTGCCGCACTCGGGAGGATCTCCGAAGTTGAAGGCTGCTCCGGCGATGAGTTCGGCATTGTCGCTGAGGGAGACGTTCATGTAGGGCTGGAGCATCCGAGAATCATCGCTTACGGATTGAATCAGCAAAAGATTTCCGGTGATCAGGGGCGTTATCTCATAAGAGAACTTGAGTCCGGCCAGCCAGCGGCTCAGATGTGGAATAATACCGTGTGACTGGCGAATAAGGGCCTGGGCATAGCCATCTGGATCATTTTCTCCGCCGCCGTTGTAGAGGACCTCGAATTCCAGATCCAGTGAGCTTTTAAAGTGGTACCCCATACCGAAAACCGCTGAAAGTTGAGTTTCAAAAATATCTCCGGTAAAGGGCCGCGGCAGAACCGGTGAATCATAGGCCCAGAATTGGGCAGCTTCGGCCCTTATCTGCACGCCGGAAACCTCACCGACCCCACCTGCGGAAATATGATAACCTCCGTAGACTTTGCCTCCCTGCACGGCGATATCCCAGCCTTTATAGTGGGTATATCCGCGGGCCAGCAATGCCGAACCGTATATGTCCACACCGGCGATTTTTCCGTCATCTGCGTATTGACCGTCAGGGCCGATTTCTCTTCCTCCGGCAGCAATAAATGTCAGTCCGGAAAACATACCCAGCGGCACATCCAGTCTGACGGCATCCACTCCGGCCTTGTAGTCCCGGTCAAACTGCCCGGGATCAAAAGGAAGGAACACATCCATCGGATTCCAGAACCAGGCTTTGCCGAAGGTCACCGCCTGCCGGCCGACGGTCAGGTCGCCCCAGTCAAAGGCATACCGCAGGTTGAAGCGGTCAAGTGTCATTTCTGCCCGGCCGCCCAGGTCTGTAAGCATATCCCAGGATTCATCCACCACCCGATACAGACGTCCCCGGTCCAGTTGACCAGTCGCAGCCCCGCCGCCGGTTCCGCTTGCCGATAGAACATGCGATGACCAGCTGCTGTAAGCATGAACCAGATGGGCCTCGTACTTGATCCGGTCAGCGGGCCGGCCGGCCGCAGTCAGACGGGCGATGATCTGATACATCAGATCATCCTGGGCTTTCTGCAACGCCCGGCAATGATTATCATCAAGATAGATACCGATACCTCGGATGGACCCGCCCAGTCCGAAGGGGCCGTACTCATCGCCGAGCAGTGCCGCGGCCGGCAGGGGAACCGACAGCACGATGGCTGCCGCGGCAACGAGTCGAAAGAGCCGGCATATTAATCGATATGGTTGCATCAGATCTCCTCACCGGCATTTTTACCTGGCGGGCCATCGCTGTGAACCTGACCGTCCGTCAGGTAGATCATGCGGCGGGACAGCTTCATCACGCGCGGGTCATGGGTGGAAATCAAAAACGTGGCCTGCTGTTCCGAATTAAGCCGCCGCATGATGTCCAGCAGGTTACGGGCTGTTTTTGAATCCACGTTGGCCGTGGGCTCGTCAGCCAGAATAATCGCGGGTTGCGGCGCAATGGCCCGCGCGATGGCCACACGCTGCTGCTGGCCGCCGGATAATTCGCGTGGAAAACGGTTTTCCATTCCTTCCAGCCCCACTTCCTTGAGAATAGCGCGAACCCGCTCCCGCCGTTTGTCCGCCGGAGTTCCCTGAAGCATCATTACATATTCCGCATTTTCAATGACCGTCAGCACCGGCACCAGGTTATAAGCCTGGAAGATAAAGCCGATACGATCCCGCCGCAGCCGCGTCATTTCCGTGCGGGACAGTTCTGCGGTATTCCTGCCCTCCACTTTGACAAATCCGCTGCTCGGACGGTCCAGCCCTCCGATGACGTTCAGCAGCGTACTTTTACCCGATCCCGACGGACCGGCCATCACAGTGAACTCTCCCTGTTCGATGCTCAGATTGATTCCGCGCAGGGCATGGGTGACCACGCTATTTTGCCCGTAGTCTTTGGTTACACCGGTAATTTCAATTACCGCACTCATGGGGGTCCCTCCACATGCTGTTTCACCCTGCAGCGCGCAGGGTATCGGTAATATTGACGTTGGCTGCCCGTCGTGCCGGAAACAGGCAGAAAAGAAGCGTTGCGATCAGAACAATGGCCGAGGCACCGAAAACCACGCCTAACGTCACTTTGGTTCGCAGAACCGGGTCCATCATGTATCCGGAAACCGCAAAACCTTCTTCCAGCCATCGTCGCATGTCGATTCCGTACACGCTGACCGCATAACTGACCAGTGTGCCGCCGATGATTCCGGCCGCGCATCCCAGCAGGCCGAGAAAAAGCGATTCAATAAATATCTGCGCCCGAAGCTGGCCGGGCTTGGTGCCGATAGCCAGCAGCAGGGCGAATTCTCGTTGACGCTCGATCACTGACATCAGAATCGTATTGAAGATCGTAAACAGGATCAGGATGAGCAAAATAAGCTGGAACACATAATTGGAACCCTGATCCAGCTTTATCCAGGAAGAAATGTCCGGCATGACTTCCTCCCAGCGCAGCACCGTTGCGCTGCCCGTCAGAAGCTGTTCAATGCGCCCTCGGATCAAATCCATGTCTTCCGCCTGTTTCAAGACCACTCCGATTCGGGTGGCCGTGTTTTCGGGCAGCCCGAAAAGCTTTCGGCCAAAGCCGGACGTCATTTGCACAAAAAAGGCATCCATCTCTTCGGAGCCGGTTTGATAGATCCCTTTGACACGCATCAATTCCTGCACCAGATCGCCATCGGCGTTGTTGGTTGACAGTACCAGCTTCTTGCCCACGGCCAGATCAAGCTTTTCAGCCATTTCCACGCCGATAACCACTTTGCGCAGGTCATCGTCATTCAAATACGCGCCTTCCATCAGGCTGCGGGCAAATGGCGATACCCCTTTTTCTTTGGATGGCTGAATACCGATCAGCGCGGCAGCCACATTGCCCTCTCCGGATTTGGCGATGCCCTGCCCCTGGATCAGGATTTTGACCGCTTCGGTTTCGGGCCAGGCCGCAATTTCAGCGGCCATTTCGTTTATACCGGTCACATAGAGATCCACGGCCGGCGCCGCAGCGTAGTCCGGGTGCTGAATGGTCAGGTGACCGGCCTGCATGCGGACCACCTGATCGATCAGGTTCGCGTACATGCCTTTTCCCAGAGCGATGAAAAAAATGGCCAGGGTCAGGCCGAAAGCGATGGACCCGGTAGTGATAATCGTTCGTCTTCTGTTGCGCCAAATATTGCGCCAGGCTAATGTCATCAGCATTTTTTGCCTCCGTGGTTCACATCACACCTTTGTCATCGCCTGGACCGGGTCCAGCCGGGCGGCCAGTATGGCCGGGTAAACAGATGCCAGCAGACAGACCAGGCACATGACCAGTACCGGTTTGATCACTGTCAAAGGATAGACCGACGCTTTCCAGATCGGATCAAAGGCGATTCCGCTAACGGCCAGGTCACCGGCGAACCAGGTCAAATTCAGGCCGTGAGCCTGCAGCAGATAAGCTGAGGCCAATCCGGCCGCTGCACCGATGATGGAAGAGACCATGCCGATGAGCAGGGCCTCGGCAGCCACATCGCGAACGATGCGCCAGGGGGTGGCTCCCAGGGCTTTCAGCATACCGAACTCCCGCATGCGTTCGAAAGTGGACATGAGCAGCGTGTTCAACAGCCCCAGGCCTCCGGCCAGAAAGAAAACCGACATGAAGATGGCCATGCCCGCATCAAAAATGTTGATCATGTCCGAGAGCATGGGCAGCAGCTCCCGCCAGGTCTGAACATCGTCTCCGGGCGCGGCTGCTTCGGCCTTGCGGGTCAGCTGTTCAGTGGGCACGTCGCCGCGGGTATTGACGGCAATTTCATGGATGCGGCCGCCACTGACAAAAAGCCGTTTAAAGTCGGCGCGGTGCATGATGGCTGCAGAACGGTCAATGCTTTCAGAAGCCGACTTGAGGATACCGGTCACCCGATACAGCTCGTTGCCCAGACTGCCGTCAGCCGCCTGGACCACCACCACCAGTTCCGAACCGACGGCCGCGCCCAGTATACGTGCCAGTTTTTTCCCCAGCACCAGTCCGCCACCGGCCGCCTCCGGCAGCCAGCTTCCCCGGTCCACGTGCCCGGCCAGATCGAATACCTTCTTTTCCTGCACCGGATCTACACCCCAGAACAGAGCACCGGAGGATTTTTTGTCCACCGCGGCCAGCCCGTAACCATAGCTTCGGGCCACAGCAGGGATGCCGGCCTCCCTCAGATCGGTAAGCGCCCGGTCCGGCTTTTCCACAACCGCATACATGGAGCGGTTGACCAGATATTTGGGGGCATGGATCTGGGCTTCCCCGACCACAAGATTGACAGCGTTGGAAATGGTATGTTCCCAAAAACCCTCCATCAGCGCATAGATAATGATGAGCAGGGCGACATTGAGGCTGACCGCTGCAACGGTGATGCCGGTGCGCCGGGAATTGCGCCACATGTTCCGCCAGGCCAGTCTAAAGATCTGCATGGGCCGCGGCCTCCTATCTTTTGAGCGCCTGCAGGGAAAAGGTTGCAGGCGGCAGGTCCACATTATAGTCCACCGTCTCATAGTTCACCACCGTCTTTTCGTTCGGCTTGTTCTCGGGCAGTACTGTTAATGTGAGCGGAATCCGGCGATCATCCATTTGTTGAATATTGGAAAAGATCATGGTTCGGACCCGTTCCAAATCTTCGTTAAGATAGTGCGTCTCCAGGGGCTGATAGCCGTCGGTCCGGACGATTTGGATGACCCGGCCCCAGACCACGGCTGCCTCGGGTTTGGGATGACAGGTAATTTCAATGATCTGGGTGCCGTTTTGTCGCCTGCGGTCGGTGATCTCAAAAGTGTAATCTTCGGTCAACCGGCTTTCCTTGACCAGGTCGTCGTTGGTAAAATGTGATCCCATCCACGAGGCGGACATCATGGAAGACGGCAGCTTGATGGTCCGATTGGTCTTTGGCAGGTAATTCCAGATATCGTTCTCCACCCGCAGCGTGGCCGTCCCTTTTTCTTTGGCCGGTTCCAGAATGCGCACCAGTGACTTGTTCTGTCCTTGGCTGGAAAAGTGCATCTTTAAAGTCCGTTCCCAATGCTGGGTAACGATATGCATGGTCATGACTCCCCGGGCCGATTCGCCACGGTACAGATCATCGATGTAGTCGAGGATTTCTTTAGCGCTTTTCTCAGCCCCTTGGGCGGACAGGGCTGCAAATGTGCTCAGGATACCCAGTATGCCCATAAAAATGATACGTCGCTGCAGCATAATACCCCACCCCCTTTTTTTGTCCGCTGTGCCCATGGGCAAATTTTTTCCGAAATGTATAAATTTCGTCCGACGGGTCAGTTTATCATACTATCATAACCATGATTGACCGACCAGTCGGTTTTAACTAAAGCGATTTCACTCCCCTTCAAGGTCAACAGGGCGTTTTTTGTAAACCGGTCATTCTTTTTTTGGATGGTTCATACATCTGCAGCCGGACAGGTATCCCGGGCCGAAAATCAGATAGGAAAACAGGCCTAAAGAGGCGTCATCTGGAAAATCCCAAATGGATCCATTTAAACACGGTCATGGTCTTTTTCTGTCTAGAAAAAAACACTGAATGCGCGCCTGCTGCTTTGGGCCAATCATGGATGATCGGAGCTGATACATAAATAGGGGAAAATGCGCATTTTCATCGGCCAGAAAGGCCAGTGCCCCGATCATCGCGAATACGCCCAGCACAAATCTTACAAACGGGGTAAAAGGTCGATGGCCGCGCCTACCACAATGATGCCCCTATCAGGGGTTTGGCGCAGATGTGTCTGATTTTATCGGCGGATCTGGCCCTGAGGTCTTCTCTGATGTTCGTGCTGGCCGCGGTTGAAGAGACCCAGAATATCAAATACCGGGATATTGCCTTCACCCCGCAGCATTTTCATGTGCTGAACCTCCTCGGTTGCGCGGTCGTCGAAAAAAAGTTTGACAGTCTCATACAGACTTTTGCCCTGACGCTCCATCAGGAAGGGGTTTTTGAGGATATTCAGTGTATTTGATTTTTCCATGGAGGGATCTCCTGTTACGTTCCGTTTGAATCGGTTAAGGCTTTGTCCTGCGACGTCAGAGTCTTCATAACACCGTCATCGGGGCATTCAATTTCAAAAGCCGGGACAATGGTTCTGTCTGAGAGGTTTGCTGTGCAAGTGATATTTATATTGTCGATGGAAAAAATCTAAAATATTGATATTATCAATTTGCCAGCACCACAAAATTTCTATAAGAACACCAGAAAACCACGAATTGTTTGTCTGAAACTGGGCGTGTTCCGTCAGCCGCAACTTTTTGCGGCTGTGCCGGATCATAACAGGAGGACCCGCATGCATAAAACACTGCATATCCATCCCAAAGTGGAAAAAATCCTGGAACAGATGAAGGCACAGGACAATGCACCGAAAATTGCGGCGAAACGGGCTGAGGCCATCATCGATGCCTTGAAAAAAGGGACGATCATGGCCCAGGCCGGCCGTCTGTCGAAAACCAAGGACGCCCGGATCAGACGGCTGTTCAAGTATGATCTGGGAAAAGGGTTCCGCCTGATCAGCCTCAAGGACAAGTCGTCACTGTACATCCTTTTTGTCGGGTCCCATGACCAGTGTGACACCTGGCTGGACACCAACAGCAAGGGAAAACCCCATCAGACAGAGGTTTCCATGGTCTGTTATGAGATCAAGCAAAAGAAACGGCGGCAAAGCGGTCCTGCACCCTTGTCCTTTGCAGACCCGGAGGAGGATCTGTGTGACCGGATGCCGCCGGTTTCCCAGAAGGATCTGCGGGAGGTATTCTGCGGGCTGGTGAAAAGTTTGCAGTCCCGCCCGGACCGTGATTCGGAATTTTGAGAGTTGCCGCCTGGTTCTTTAAAAAATCTCAGGCGGCGGTCATGCCATGAATGGCGATGGCGGCAATGTCGTCGTGGGTCTTGAACCTGGGAAATCGGCGGCATTCCGGGTCGGTAGTCTCGATCTGCCGGATCCGGTGTTTCAGGCCTGTCAGGCCCAGGTCCCGGTACAGGTTGACCAGGGATGAGAAATCTTTCTTTTTTGCCGGTTTTTCCGATGGAATGGACAGGCCGTCCGTGAACAGCAGCACGGTGCTGACCTGATCCAGGGA
>JBFLKI010000076.1:0-5668 GCA_040883135.1 Desulfotignum sp.
GATCTTAAAATGCAAGGTGTTTTTATCTGGATCTTGCCATAAGCGCTTTAATGTGTTTTATTAGCCCATTCATGACGATCAGATAACAACCATCACCCAACCTGACAGGAGACACGTGCATGTATTTAGCATCCGATTTGAGAAAAGGATTGAAATTTGAAATCGACGGCGAGCCGTATATCATCGTCGACTTTGAATTTAAAAAACCGGGAAAGGGTCAGTCCCTGTATAAATGCAAACTCAAGAACATGATTACCGGTTCCCAGTTTGAAAGAACTTTCCGGTCCGGTGACAAGTTTGACAAAGCAGATCTGGAAGAGCAGGAAATGGAATACCTGTATACGGACAAGGATGCGTATTGCTTTATGAATACCAGCAACTACGAGCAGATTTTTCTGACAAAGGATCAGCTCGAGGATGTCATCGACCTGCTCAAGGAAAACACGAAGTGTACGGTGCTGCTGCACAACCAGAAACCCATCGGGGTGACGCTGCCCAATTTCATAAACCTGATGATCACCGAAGCCGAACCCTGGGCCAAGGGTGACACCGCCACCGGCAGCACCAAACCGGCCACCCTGGAGACAGGCTTTGTGGTGCAGGTGCCGCCGTTTGTGGAAGAGGGGCAGATGGTCAAAATCGATACCCGGACCAAAGCCTATGTGGAACGGGTCAATGAGTAGGCGGATTAGAGACTTTCTTTGTTTCCGCATCCCTGGGTGATGCATTTGAGAAACCGGCCGTCCCGTTTGGTTTCTTTTTCCACCAGGAATCCGGCGCCGCACTCGGGACAGGGTCGGGGCAGGGGTTTGTCCCAGCTGGCGAATTTGCAGTCCGGATACCGTGAACACCCGTAAAACACTTTGCCCCGCTTGGATATTTTTTCAATGATTCGGCCGGAACATCCGGGCTCCGGGCAGTCCATGCCGATATCCCTGCTGGCGTTTTCCGACATCACCGATTCCGTGTGGGTGCATTCCGGATATCCGGTACAGGCCAGAAACAGTCCGAACCTGCCGTCTTTCTGAACCATGGGTTTGCCGCACTTCGGGCAGTCCTTGACCGGGGTGTCGTCCACCTGTTTTTTTTCAATGGCGATCCGGCCTTTTTCATCCCGGGTGTAGTTGCTGGTGAACGTACAGTCCGGATAGGCGGAACACGCCAGAAAATGGCCGTTTTTTCCGATTTTGATATGCAGGGGATGGCCGCAGGCCGGACAGGACAGATCGGTTTTGATGCCCACGCCTTTGACGCTGACCATGTTTTCCCTGGCCTGGTCCAGGGTCCGGCTGAAACCATCATAAAACCGGGACAGCAGTTCCACTTCGTCCATGGAACCGGTCTCCACATTGTCCAGATAGGTCTCCATCTGGGCGGTGAAAGACACATCCAGCAGATCGGGAAACGACGCCACCAGCAGATCGTTAACGATAAATCCCAGTTCACTGGGATAAAAATAGCGTTTCACCAGTTCCACATACCCCTTGTCCTGAATCACACTGATAATGGAGGCATATGTGCTGGGCCGGCCGATGCCGTTTTTTTCCAGTTCCTTGACCAGGGACGCTTCGGAAAACCGGGGCGGCGGTTTGGTAAAATGCTGTTTTGGAATGATTTTCTCACATGTCAGCACCTCATTTTCCGTGACATCGGGAAGGGCCTGAATATCGGTGTCCGACTTGGTTTCCTGGGTATCGTACAGGGCCATGTAGCCGCTGAATTTCACGGTGGACCCGCTCACGGAGAACAGATAATTTCCGGCTTTGATGAGAATGGCTTTCTGGTCGATCACTGACTGGGCCATCTGGGAGGCCACAAACCGTTTCCAGATAAGATCATACAAGGCAAACTGATCCTCGGACAAATGCGGCTTGATTTTATCCGGGGTGTTGAACACGGAGGTGGGGCGGATGGCTTCATGGGCGTCCTGGGCCTTGTTCTTGTTCTTGAAATACCTGGGTTTTGACATGGCATAATCTTTGCCGTAATCCCTGGCAATCAAGGACAGCGCTTCCTGGGCCGCTTCCGGTGCGATGCGAGTGGAATCGGTTCTCATATAAGTGATCAACCCTTCCGGCCCGCCCGTCCCGATATCAATGCCTTCATACAGCTGCTGGGCCACCACCATGGTTTTTTTGGCGGAGAATCTCAGACGGTTGATGGCATCCTGCTGGAGCTTACTGGTGATAAAAGGAGGCTGCGGATTGCGTTTTACGGTCTTGTTCTTGATCTCATCCACCCTGAATTCCGCATCCTTGAGATCAGCGAGAATTTTTTGTGCCTGTTTCTCATTGGTGATGCCGGCTTTTTTCCGGCCGATTTTCACGAGTGCCGCATTGAAGGACGGCGGCGCCTGGGCCAACAAATCAGCGTTGATGGTCCAGTATTCCTCGGGTTCAAAACCGCGGATCTCCCGTTCCCGGTCACAGATAATTTTCACGGCCACGGACTGGACCCGTCCGGCGCTCAGACCCCGCTGGATTTTCTGCCACAGCAGCGGTGAGATCTGGTATCCCACCAGACGGTCCAGCTTTCGCCTGGCCTGCTGGGCATTGTATTTGTTTTCATCCGGGTCCAGCGGTTTTTTCAACGCATCCTCAATGCCTTTTTGGGTCAATTCATGGATGAGAACCCGGTGAAAGCGCCGGTCCTTTTTTTTGAGTATGTCCATAATGTGAAAGGCAATGGCTTCGCCTTCCCGGTCCGGGTCGGGAGCCAGATAGATCTCATCACAGCCTTTAGCGATTTTTTTCAGCTGGGAGATGACATTGGATTTGTCCTTGATATTGACATATTCAGCTTTGAAATCGTTTTCCACATCGATCCCCAGCTTTTTCACCGGCAGATCCCGGATATGGCCGGAACTGGCCGCCACCTGAAAATTATTTCCCACATATTTTTTCAATGTTTTGATTTTGGTGGGGGATTCGACAATGATAAGCGGTTTGGCCAAAACAACTCCTTTTATGAAATAGAAAAACAATTGCCGGGATGATGCTGCACCATTCCCGACAATTCAAGTTCCAACAAAATGGCGGAAACCGCATCACTGGGCATCCCGCTGGCTTCGATGATCTGATCGATATGCTGAGGATACGCATCCAGCAGCCGTAAAATTCTGGTTTTGTCCGGGTCCATTCCGACCGGAGGGTCATTTTCCTGAAAATCCGTTTCCTGATTGGATGCCCCTGCCGGTGCCATATGAACCAGATGGGTCAATTCCTCCACCACATCCTCTTCGGTTTCCACCAGTTTGGCTCCCTGTTTCAACAGAAAATGGGTGCCATGGCTTTTTTGTGAAGCAATGCTGCCGGGCACCGCAAACACCTCCCGGTTGTATTCCGCCGCCAGCCGGGCGGTGATCAGAGAACCGCTTTTTCTGGCCGCCTCCACCACGATGGTTCCGCAGGACAGGCCGGCGATGATCCTGTTTCTCACAGGAAAATTATACGGAAACGGATCCGTGTCAAGCTTGAATTCCGAAATGACCGCCCCGTGATCTTGAATTTTTTCGAACAACCGCCTGTTTTCACGGGGATAAATTTTTTTCAACCCCGATCCCATCACGGCAATGGTTTTCCCGGTACTGTCCAGGGCCCCGGCATGGGCCGCCGTGTCAATGCCCCTGGCCATGCCGCTGACAATGCAGAACCCTTTTTCCGCCAGTTTGAACGCCAGGCGCCTAGCTGTGGAGATGCCGTAACTGGAACCGGCCCGGGACCCCACCATGGCGATGCACGGGATATCCCTGTCCCATCCCCCCTGATATGTCAGCAGGGGCGGCGGATCAGGAATGGTTTTCAATAACCGGGGATAGGCCACATCCTGGATTGTGATGATGGAAATTCCAAGATCCAGGATTTGGGCCAGTTCCGTTTTGGCTGCGTTTAAATAAGACCGCGGATGTTTGATCCCGGCGATGGTTTTCTGGGAAATACCGGGAATTTCGGCCAGGGCGTCCGGGTCGGCGGAAAGCACCTGCTCCGGCCCGCCAAAGGCCTGGAGCAGGCGAAGGTACAACTGATTTCCCACACCGGGGATTTCTTTTAAAACAAACCAGGGCAGGTATGTGTCGGCATCCGGTCTCATTCCAGGCGAAAATACAGGCACCGCGTTGTTCCGGACAGGGTCATGCGCTCATCCGCTTTAAGGACGCCGCAAGGACAATGGGGGTTGCCACGAATATGGAAGAGTAGGTCCCGATCACCACGCCGACAATCATGGCAAAGGCGAAATTGTGAATGATTTCACCACCCAGGAAAAACAATGCCAGCAGGACGATCAAGGTCGTCAAAGAGGTCAGGATGGTCCGGGACAATGTCTGGTTGATGCTCTGGTTGAAAAGTTCGGGCAACACCGATCTTTCGGCTTCTCCCTTGATGTTTTCCCGGATTCTGTCGAACACGATGATGGTGTCGTTCAAAGAATATCCGATAATGGTCAGAAGGGCGGCAATGATGGGCAGAGAAAAATCCATATTTAGAATGCAGAAAATCCCCACCGTGATGAACACATCATGGATCAAGCAAATCAAGGCGCCCATGGCGTACTTGAGCCGGAGACGCCAGAACAGACCCAGAGACACCACCAGGGCACCGGTGATCAATATCGGCATGCTGACATTGAACACAGACAGAAAATACACCACCGCCATCATGGCACCGGCGGTCACACCCGACAATATCCATTTCATCTCAAATCGGCCGGAGATATAAATGGTAATGAACAGCAACGAATAAAAAATGGCCAGGAGGGCCTGTTTTTTCAAATCTTCTCCCACCTGGGGGCCCACCATTTCCACGCGCCGGATTTCCGGGATCAACCCGGTTCCCTGGGAGACGGCTTCTGCCACCATCTGGCCCAGGCCGGTTCCCTCAGTTTCGACATTGGCTGTCCGGATCAGGAACTCATGGGTTTCCGGCCCACCAAAATCCTGGACGGACAAATCCTTAAGATTCAGTCCGTCCAGACTGTCCCGTAACTGTCCGATGGACACGTCCTGGTCGAACTTTACCTGTACCAGGGCACCCCCGGCAAAATCGATTCCGTAGTTGGGGCCCTTGTGGATGACCAGGCCGATGATGCTTGCCAGGATCAGCAGGCCGGAAAATATATATCCGATGTTCCGTTTTCCCAGAAAATCGATATTGATATCAGACTTGATCAGCTGCATGATGGTAATTCCTTTATATGCTCAATGTTGAGATCGTTTTTTTCTGCAGGACCAGATCGAAAATGGATCTGGACAGAATCAGGGCCGTGAACAGACTGGCAACGATTCCCAGCCCCAGGGTCACGGCAAATCCCTTGACCGGGCCGGTGCCGAATTGAAACAGCACGATGGCCGCGATCAATGTGGTGACATTGGCATCTAAAATGGTCAGTGCAGCTCTGTCAAAACCGGCATGCACCGCAGCGGATACAGTTTTTCCCCATCTGAGTTCCTCTCTGATCCGCTCATAAATGATCACATTGGCATCCACGGCCATACCGATCGTCAGAATGATCCCGGCAATGCCCGGAAGGGTCAGCGTCGCCTGAAATGCCGCCAGCCCCCCGCCGATGAGCAGGATATTCAGGATCAACGCCAGATTGGCGATCAACCCGGATATCCGGTAATAGATCAACATAAACAAACATATCAGAACCCCGCCCACCAGCATGGAGA
>JBFLKI010000077.1:0-4715 GCA_040883135.1 Desulfotignum sp.
ACCAGTATCTCCTGTCCTTCAAAAAGCAGGTCTTCAATGGCCGTATCGGAACTGGGCCCCGGTTTCCAGGTCTGTTTGTCCATGGCCAGGCTTTCCTCGTCCTCAGACTCGGTGTCAGATTCCATATCCGGGTCCTGTTCGAACCGGGTGAACATTTTGTGACTTTCCGTGTCCAGGACATCATCCACATATATGAAGGCGGCCTGTTCAAAACCGATATCCACGAACGCGGCCTGCATGCCCGGAAGCACCCGCTGAACCCGGCCCTTGTAAATATTGCCGGCAATGCTGGTCTCGTCTTCCCTTTCAATGAATACTTCCACAATCGTGCCGTTTTCCAGCAACGCCACCCGGGTTTCATGGGGGGCGCAGTTCACGACCAGTTCTTTGAGCATGGCATTATCCTTGTTTGAGTTTTCTGATCCGTGTACGGCCGATGACCGGGTCTGAAAGCCCAAAGCCGTGCGTCAATATGGCAGTGGGCCTTAGTTGACGCCCCTCATACGGCTGCATGGTCATTTTCAGCATGTCAAGTTCATGCTGCCAGGTGATATCTGACACGGTTTTTCGTAAATCGGTTCTTCGGATCTTTCCTTTTTTGGATGTGTCTTCCACCAGGACTTCTTTTTGCGCCAGAAATGCATCCACGGCTTTTTTTTCCAGAGCCCCGACCGGCAGCTGTACCTGATAAACTTCGATATCGGGCGGATCCGGCTGTTTTTTTCCGGCCAGGCGGCAGCTCGTGACGGTCAGGCCTGACGGCAGCTGCTGATTCAACGCCTGCTGAATGGCTGCGGGAGACAGGTTCCGGTCCAGAAAAATTGTGAAATATTCTTCTTCACTTTCCATGCCTACAGGCAGGGCATTGTCAAACGCCAGGCGCATGGACGGATTGAATCCCTGTGAATATTTGACGGTCAGTCCGGCCCTTTTCACGGCCCGCTGGACAATGGATGCCAGTTCCAGATGTCCGAAAAACCGGGCCTGGTCCAGTTTTGAAAATTGAACCCGGTACCGGGCAAACGAATTGTCCGGCAAATCATGGGACATCTCAGTTTCGGGATCGGACAGGGATGCCGTGTCTGCGGCTTTATGGAGCACCGGCCGGATCTGCCGGAAATCACACACCCCGCAGCCGGTGCAGTCATGATCCCGGCAGTCCGGGGTGGTGGCCTGAATGGCGGCATTTTCCCATTCCTTTTCCAGGAACCGTCTGGAAATGCCGGTGTCAATGTGATCCCAGGGCAAAGGTTCTTCCGGTGTCCGGGGGCGGGACGTGTAAAAGTCCGGATCGATACCGGTCCGGTCAAACGCGGCCTGCCATTTGTCAAAATCAAAATAATCGTTCCACCCGTCCAGGCGGCATCCGTTTTCAAACGCGGCGGTCAAAAGCCCTGACAGGCGACGGTCCCCTCTGGAAAACACCCCTTCCACCAGACTCATGCGCGGGTCCTGCCATTTGAGATTGGTTTTAGGATGGGTCATCTGTTTTTTCAGAAAATCCAGACGCTCCATGGTGCCATCCAGCGTGAGCTGGGGGTGCCGCTGAAACGGGGTGTGGGGTTTGGGGATGAAGGTGGTGACGCTGACATTGATGCCCCGTTTGCCCCTGGCATAGGTGGCTGCCAGATGGCGGGACAGGTCGCAGATCCCCTGGATATCGGCGGTTTCCTCAAAGGGCAGGCCCATCATGAAATACAGCTTGATGTGTTTCCATCCCAGTTCGAACGCGTTTTTCACGGTGTCCGTGATGCTTTCTTCCGTGAGGTTTTTGTTAATGATGTCTCTGAGGCGCTGGGTTCCGGCTTCCGGGGCAATGGTGAATCCGGTTTTGCGCACGCTTTTGATCAGGGTCATCAGCTCCGGAGTGAGCCGTTCCGCCCGGATGGAGGGCAAGGAGATGCCGTTGCACTGGTTGCGGCTGATGGCCAGCAGCTGTGTCATGAGTGCTGCCAGGCACGAGTAGTCACCGGTACTCAAAGACAACAGCGAGATATCGGAATATCCGGTGGCGGCCAAAGAGGCCCGGGTGATCTCCACCAGGTCGGTGAGTGACCGTTCCCGCACCGGGCGGTAGATCATGCCGGCCTGGCAGAACCGGCATCCCCTGGTGCAGCCCCGGGCAATCTCCAGACGCAGCCGGTCATGGACCGGCTTGCCAAATGGAACAATGGGCGCGGCAGGAAAATTGTCTATGGTCAGTTCCGGCAGAAACGCCCGTTTGACACGGGTGTAATCCTCGTACACCGGAGAAACGGTCTGGCAGCCGTTCTCATCATAGGACACATTGAAGAACTGCGGTACATATACCCCGGAAACCTTGGACAGTTCTTTTAAAAGCGTGGTCTTTTTTCCGTCCCCCTGTTGTTTGAACCGGATCACGGTGTCAGCAATTTCTAAGACGGCCGCTTCCCCGTCTCCGATGACAAAGGCATCGAAAAAATCGGCCAGCGGTTCGGGATTAAAGGCGCAGGGCCCCCCGCCGATGACCAGGGGGAAGGTGGTGTCTCTATCTTGAGCCTGAAACGGAATCCCGGACAGGGAGAACAGGGTCAGAATATTGGTGAAATTGAGTTCGTACAGCAGGCTGATACCGATGATGTCGAACCGGTCCAGAGGAGTCCGGGACTCCATGGACAGGCAGGGAATCTGTTTTTGCCGCATCAGGGTTTCCATGTCCGGCGCCGGGGCAAAAAACCGTTCTGCGGCAATTCGGGCGTCTTTGTTCAGAATGGAGTACAGAATCTGAAGTCCGAAATGAGAGGTGCCGATTTCATAGAGATCCGGAAATACCAGGGCAAAGGTCAGGTCCACCTGTCCCCAGTCCTTTTTCACGGTATTGATTTCATTGCCGGCATACCGGGTGGGTGTCTGGACCTGCCCAAGGATGTCTTGATAATTTTGTTTATGCATGATACTGAAATTAAACCCAATCGTCTTTCTTTGTATGATATAAGGAACTCAAATTTTTTAATATATTATTTTTTGCGGGATAAGGCAATGAAAAGAATAAAAATCAAGCGGTTGACAGAATCTGATACCTCCCCGGGAGAGGTGCTGATCAAGGGATGGGTGAGAACCCGGCGGGATGCCAAGGGATTTTCCTTTATGGAAATCAATGACGGGTCCTGCCTGGAAAATATTCAGGTGGTGGCGGACAGTCAATTGAGCAATTATGCCGATGTTCAGGGGATCACCACCGGGTCGGCCGTATCGGTGACAGGGAATCTGGTGCCGTCTCCGGGCAAAGGACAGAAATGGGAGATACAGGCGATCGACGTCGAGATCATCAGCCTGGCACCGGACACCTATCCGTTGCAGAAAAAACGGCATTCCGATGAATTTCTGCGCACCATCGCCCATCTGCGGCCCAGAACCAACAAGTATGGGGCCGCGTTCCGGATCCGCTCCGAAATGGTCCAGGCCGTGCATCGGTTTTACCGGGAAAAAGGGTTTTATTACCTGACCTCTCCGGTGATCACCGGGTCGGACTGTGAAGGGGCCGGTGAAATGTTCCGGGTCACCAGTCTGGATCCGGAAGAGGTTGCCAAACAGGGGAAAATGGATTTTTCACGGGATTTCTTCGGACAGGAGTCCAACCTGACCGTGTCCGGTCAGCTGTCTGCGGAAATGTTCGCCCTGGCCCTGGGAGATGTGTACACCTTCGGTCCCACGTTCCGGGCGGAGAATTCCAATACCAGCCGTCATGTGGCCGAGTTCTGGATGCTGGAACCGGAGATGGCGTTCTGTGATCTCTCCGGGAACATGGATCATGGAGAAGAGCTGGTGAAATATCTGGTGACCCATGCCCTGGGTGCCTGCGGACAGGACCTGGATCTGTTTTTCAAGTTTGTGGACAAGGATCTGCCGGGACGGCTGGAGATTCTCACCAGCAAGACCTTTGAGCGCATGTCCTACACCGAGGCCATTCATATCCTTGAGAAATCCGGCAGAAAATTCGAATATGAGGTTCATTTCGGTATCGATCTTCAGTCCGAGCATGAACGGTTCCTGGCCGAAGACCATGTCAAGAAGCCGGTGTTCCTGTATGACTATCCCAAAACCATCAAACCGTTTTACATGCGGGTCAATGATGACGGTACCACGGTGGCGGCCGTGGATCTGCTGGTGCCGGGCATCGGGGAGCTGATCGGCGGCAGCCAGAGAGAGGAGCGCCTGGATGTTCTGGAGTCCCGCATGGAAGAGATGGGCATGGACAAGGAACCCTACTGGTGGTATCTGGATTCCAGGCGCTATGGATCCGTACCCCATGCCGGCTTCGGCCTGGGATTTGAACGGTTTCTGATGATGATCACGGGTATCAGAAACATCCGGGACGTCATTCCGTTTCCCAGAACCCCGGGCAGCATCGACTTTTAAAGGAAAAACAATTTATGATAACCTTACTGGATTACGGTGCCGGCAATGTCCGCAGTGTGAGCAATGCAATTGAAAAACTGGGGGGCAGCCTGACCACGGTAACGTCACCGGAAGATATTTTATCAGCGGAAAAGATTCTCTTTCCGGGGGTGGGCAATTACGAGAACATGATCCAGGTGCTCAACCAAAAAGGATACATGACCCCTTTACGGGAATACCTGGCTGCCAACCGGCCGTTTTTCGGAGACAGTTTTGGGATTCCGGCCCTGTTTCACTGCACTGTAGAAGATATTTGACACAAACAAAACAAGAGAATTTTGAAAGGCCGGGTGGAT
>JBFLKI010000335.1:0-3109 GCA_040883135.1 Desulfotignum sp.
GAATACCATGACACGGAGTGGGGCGTGCCCGTGCATGATGACAACAAAATCTTTGAATTCCTGATCCTGGAAGGGGCCCAGGCCGGGCTGTCCTGGCTGACCATTCTCAAGCGGAGAGAAGGATACCGCCAGGCGTTTTCCGATTTCGATCCGGCACAGGTGGCCCGGTTCACGCCGGAACAGATAGCTGAACTGCTCCAGAACAAGGCCATCATCCGCAACAAGCTCAAGGTGGAGTCTGCTGTGAGCAACGCCCGGGTGTTTCTGGACATCCAGACCAAGTTCGGGTCTTTTGACCAGTATGCCTGGCAGTTTGTGGACGGCCGGCCCAAGGTCAACACCTTTACCTCGGTGGACCAGATACCGGCCACCTCCAGGGAATCGGATGCGTTTTCCAGAGACCTGAAGCAGCGGGGATTCAAGTTTGTGGGCTCCACCATCATCTATGCCCATATGCAGGCCACGGGCATGGTGAACGATCACCTGGTGTCGTGTTTCCGGCATCAGGAGGTGACAAAGCTGGGGTGAGAAAACAGGGACGTCTGGTGCCGGCATGCCGCCTCCGGCGGGGGCTCCGTTGTGCAGCAGATGAACGGAATCGCTTTGGTGGTGATGAGATGGTGGTCGGCACGTTCTCCCAAAACGCCATCTTGACAGGGGATCATTGAATTCCGTTTTGGAACAGATAAGGCACGCTTGTTTCGGGAGGCTTTTGTAGCAACGGGTGCTCAACAGGGAACTGCATCGGACGTAGACAAGCGGCATCGCAAAGTTTTTCGTTAAACATCTTATAGAGACATCAAGTCAAAATGGCGAACATTGAAATAAAGCGGGTGACAATAAACCAGATAGATCAATTGCAAAAAATTGGCAGGCAGACCTTTTCAGAAACGTTTTCTCCGGGCAATAGCGAAGAGGATATGGAAACGTATTTGAATGAAGGGTTTTCAATAGAAAAACTCTCAGCCGAAATAGCCGCTACCAATTCGAAATTTTATTTCGCCATACTTGATGATACCATCATCGGGTATGTAAAGGTCAATTTGGGAACATCCCAAACAGAAAGTAAAGCTGAAAATACCCTTGAAATTGAGCGGATTTATGTTTTAAAGGAATTTCACGGGAAAACTGTCGGTCAGCAACTTTATGAAAAAGCCATGGAGATCGCCAAGGAAAAATCGGTTACATACGTCTGGTTAGGTGTTTGGGAAAAAAATTCAAAAGCCATCCGGTTTTATGAGAAAAATGGTTTTAAAGCGTTTGATACGCACATTTTCAGGTTAGGAAATGACAAACAGACCGACATACTGATGAAACATCAGATGAAACAACGCAGAGCCCGCTGAGACAGACGATCGGACAATGACCGCATACCGTTCTTAATTCGGGAGTCTGAGGATAATGCTTGACTTGTGTGAACGTTTCTCATAAACAGTACATTTATGACACACAGGAGGACCCATGAGCACTTCTTCGTCAGCTTTGCCGCCGGATGATATCATGACTCGGTGTCCCCGGCTGGGGCATCAGGTGCCATTCAAATACTGCCGGGTCGAAAATACCGGTGCTCCCTGCTTTAAAACGCTGGACTGCTGGTACAATCAGTTTGACGTGGTCTCCTATTTCCGGCAGACCCTGTCTGAGGAAGCGTTTGCCAAAACCTTCATGAACCCGGGCCGGCCCAAGGTCCAGACGTTGATGGATCTGATCCGGCAGGCCCAGGGCCGCGTGTCAAAAAAACCTTCTGAGACAGACGACGGGCAGGGCGGATGTTCCTGAAAGAGATGACCATTCACAGCGACACCTTTCCGGACACGGACGCGTATCCGTTCTGTCTGGAGATTCTGAACCGCACGGAAACACTGGCGTTTGACCGGGGGATTACGCTGTTCTGCGGGGAGAACGGCACGGGAAAATCCACCGTGCTAAAGGCCCTGGCCATCCGCTGCGGAATACATATCTGGGAGCCGGAATTCCAGCTCAGGTGTGATACCAACCGCTACGAAAACCAGCTTTACCGCCATCTGGCCGTGATCTGGAATCAAGGGCCGGTACCCGGATCCTATTTCGGATCCCAGAATTTTTCCCATTTTGCCAGAAAACTGGAGGAATGGGCTCTCAATGACCGGCCCATGCTGGAGTATTTCGGGGGGAAGTCGTTGATCACCCAGTCCCACGGCCAGTCGCTGATGTCCTATTTTTCCAGCCGGTATCAGCGAAAAGGCCTGTATTTCCTGGATGAACCTGAGACAGCGCTGTCACCCAGATCTCAGGTGGAACTGCTCAACCTGATTATTCGTGAAAGCGGTAAAGGGCATGCCCAGTTTGTCATCGCGACCCATTCGCCGATTCTGATGGCCTGTCCGGATGCAGTGATCTATCATTTTGACGGACCTCAAATCGAGCCGGTTCAATATGAAGACACGGATTATTACCGCCTGTATAAAGCGTTTATGAACGATCCTCACTCATTTATCAGGGCCTGAAGTCAATGACCGTTCCAACATACAACCCATCAGAAAGGAGATCTCCATGAAAATGCAGAAATTTTTGTTGACTGAACAGGAAATGCCCCGTCAGTGGTACAACATCATGGCAGACATGCCCACGCCCATGGAACCGCCCCTGCATCCGGGCACGGGTCAGCCCTGCGGACCCGAGGATCTGGCACCCATCTTCCCCATGAATCTCATCGAACAGGAAGTGAGCACCCAGCAGTGGATCGACATTCCCGAAGAGATCCTGGACAAGTACGCCATCTGGCGGCCGTCTCCTCTGTTTAGGGCCAGGAATCTGGAAAAGGCCCTGGGTACCCCGGCACGAATCTATTTCAAGAACGAGGGTGTGAGCCCGGCCGGTTCTCACAAGCCCAATACGGCCCTGGCCCAGGCCTATTACAACAAGGTGGCAGGCACCAAAAAGATCACCACCGAGACCGGGGCCGGGCAGTGGGGCAGCAGCCTGGCCATGTGCTGTTCGTTTTTCGGCATCGAGTGCAAGGTGTTCATGGTGAAGATCTCCTACAACCAGAAACCCTACCGCCGCTTGATGATGGAAACCTGGGGGGCCAACTGCACGGCCAGCCCCTCCACGGAAACAAAGGCCGGCC
>JBFLKI010000336.1:0-3727 GCA_040883135.1 Desulfotignum sp.
CGCCTGCTGGAACGGTCCACGCATCTGATTGCAGACAAGGGAGGGGGCTCTTTGACGGCCCTGCCCATCATTGAAAC
Source organism: Desulfotignum sp. (assembly GCA_040883135.1). Taxonomy (GTDB): domain Bacteria; phylum Desulfobacterota; class Desulfobacteria; order Desulfobacterales; family Desulfobacteraceae; genus Desulfotignum. Next base: position 78 of record JBFLKI010000336.1, read on the forward strand.
CGAAGCACAAAATATTTCCGCATACATTCCCACCAACCTTATTTCCATCACCGACGGGCAGATTTATCTGTCACCGCTGTTTTTCAGAGAAGGTATACTGCCGGCCGTGGATGTGGGAAAATCCGTATCCCGTGTGGGGGGCAAAGCCCAGCTGCCGGCTTACCGAACCGTTGCCGGAGACCTGCGACTGACCTATTCCCAGTTTGAAGAACTGGAATCATTTTCCCGGTTTGGTGCCCGCCTGGATGAAGAAACCCAGACAAAACTGTCCCGGGGGCGGAGAATACGCGAAATTTTAAAGCAGTACCGGTATTCCCCTCTGCCGGCAGCAGATCAGATTGCCGTGTTGATTGCCTTGACCCACGGGGTACTGGATAATATTGCATTGGCTGATATTTCCAAGGCCCAGAAAAACATACGCAAGGCAGCCAATACCGACCACAAAGAGGTGATGGACACGATCGCCGCAGGGGAAAAAATTGATGAAAAAGCCATTGACACCCTTGTTGAGGCAGCTCAAAATGCCGTAAAATCAACCATCGGAGAATCCGCTGATGCAGACACTGGCGCAGCTTAAGCGCAGGATAGACAGTACCGGTGATCTGCACGCGGTGGTGCGGACCATGAAGTCGCTGGCCGCGGTGAATATTCGTCAGTATGAAGAGGCATCCCGGTCGCTTGTGGACTATGCCCATACCCTTGAAATGGCACTGGGCATTGTGCTGCGCCATGATCCGGATACCCGGCTGTATACCCGGCGTTCTGCCAGAAAAAACCCCGGTGCGGTCATATTCGGATCAGACCAGGGCATGTGCGGATCACTCAACGAACAGGTGACATCCCATGCCCTGGACCAACTGAAGCAACCTGACCCGGATGCAGGGCAGATACCGGTGATATGTGTGGGAGTGCGGGCAGGGGGGTTGCTGGATGATGCCGGTTTCCATTGCAGTGAGATCAGGGAGGTGCCCGGGTCTGTGCATACCATCACTCCCCATGTGGGCGAAATTTTGATGGCCATTGACACCTGGCAGGCCCAAACAGATGTGGACCATGTGCTGCTGTGTCATGCCCGTCCCAAATCCGCTGCCGGATATACCCCTCATACGGTTCACCTGCTGCCCATCGATGACCGGTGGCTGGAACAGCACCGTTACCGCACCTGGGATTCTGCAAGCCTGCCCATGTTTACCATGTCGCCTGACCGTCTGTTGTCCTGTCTGATCCGTGAATATCTGTTTATTTCGATATTCAGGGCGTATGTGGAATCTCTGGCCAGTGAAAATGCCGCCCGACTGGCAGCCATGCAGGGGGCCCAGAAAAATATTGAAGAATTGATGGAGGATCTTGAAAGCCAGTACAACCAGCTGCGCCAGATGTCCATCACAGAAGAACTGCTGGACATTGTTTCAGGCTTTGAAGCCCTGGATCAAAACGCCGGGTAGGGGGGAGGCAGGTTCAATCAGCAGAGATGCATCCGCGCACTTCGGCGATGAGTTTGTCCGAGGGCACCGTCTTGTTTAGAAAGGCGGATGCGCCTGCGTGATACATGGCATTGATGACTTTTTTGTCACTGTGCATGGAAAGCGCGATCACCTTGATGTGGGGATTTTGCGACAGAATCTGCCGGGTGGCGTCCATGCCGTTGGTTTGCCCGAGGTTCACATCCATGATAACCACATCCGGTGCCAGTTTTTGCGCCAGTTCAATTGCCGTGTCTGCATCTGCCGCCTCGCCCAGCACTGCAAAGTCCGGTTCCATCTGCAGCAGGCCCGTCAGACCTTCGCGCAGCAGTTTGTGGTCGTCAACTATGAGAATACCGATGCTTTTTTCGGGATTGCAGACCGATATGGCGGGCCTGTCATCTGCCCGTCGATGGTGTCCGGTTACGGGGGTGGTGATGGCGTCATCAGTTTTTCCGGCCGGCGCTGAGAGGGTAACGGTGGTTCCCTGACCAGGTGTAGATGTTATCACCATCCGGCCGCCAATGTCTTTTAACCGTTCCTCGATACTGAACAGTCCCAGAGAAGACGTATTGTTTTGAGTCTGCTCAAATGTTTCCGGCTCAAACCCATTGCCGTTGTCTGATACAATTATTTTTATCTTCTGATCATTTGTCCGTTCAATGGATACCGTTGCCTGGTCTTCTCCTGAATGTTTGACGACATTCAACAGCAGTTCCTTTGTGCACTGGAAAAGCAGAAAACAGGTATTTTCCTCTATAGGATCAATGGTATCGTCCACCCGGGGTTTCAGGGTAAAATCAAACTTTTTTTTCATATAGGTGACCAGCCAGGTCACCCCCCCTTCCAGGCCATCGTTCAATATTGCGGAAGGAGAAAGGTCCACGGTAAGAGACCGCAGTTCCGCCAGGGTTTCTTCCAGAATACTTTCAATTTTATGGGCGGTTTTTTGGGCTTCGCCAATATCGTTTTTGCGATGGATATCCCATAAGTGCATCCGTGCTCCCACAACCAGCGGTTGGATATGATCGTGAAGAACAGTGGCCAGGCGGTTGCGTTCCTTTTGTTCAACCTTGCCTAGTTTGTTGGCCAATTCCCGCATCCGCTTTGTCTGGTTCTGGATTTTGGCGGTGCGTTCCCGGACGCGTTGTTCAAGCAGGTCATTGATTCGTTCTATGGAGTGCTCATACTGTTTCTGTTTTGAAATGTCCTTTGCAATACCGATCATGCACAGCGATAAATCAGTATCGTCCCGGTAAAATTTGCCCGTTATCTCTATCCAGGGCACCCCAGTGCGGTTGCCGGGCCGGTGAATACGGCAGGCAATCGCAAACTCGTTTCCCGGCTGCTGTGCTTTTGAAAAGGCTTGGCTAAAGGTTTTTTTGTCCCGGAAATCCACGGCCTGTTCCAGAAAATCCGCATAAGGCAACGGCGGCAGTTTGCGGGACCGCCCGAACATCTGGTACATCTGATCATTTTCCCAGAACGCCGTATTTTTGGTAAGATTCCATTCAAAGATGCCTATGTTCAGGGAATCTGCCGCCATGCGAAGCCGCTGGTCACTTTTCCAGGTACGGTTTTCTGCCTGGCGTATCTGCGTAAGATCCAGGGCGATTATTACATGGATCCCGTCAGGGGATGAGATACGGGAGGCCACCCCCAAAACCGGTGTCCGTCCCCCGTCAGGACGCAGGAATGCCCATTCTCGGACCGATACCACCTCCTGGTTGGACAGGTGTTCCGACCATTTTTCCGTATTCGATCGGTGTTCAGGTGCCACGCATGTTTCCCAGTTGATGCGCCCTGACAACACATCCGCACGGGTGTATCCGATCATGCGCAGCATTTTGTCGTTAATATAGGTGATATTGCCGCTTCTATCACCGAATCCGATGCCAATCAGGTTGGCATCAACCAGTGCCCGGAAATTGCGCTCGTTCTCGCGAAGTATATCAATGGTTTTTTTCAGGTTCAGCAGCTGCATATGCCGGTCATCCCCCACAATAACGTCAATCTGGCCCTCTTGAATGGCCGTCATAATGTCATGGGCCTGAGCCAGCTGTTTTTCCAGCTCATGGTATGTGGATTTTGCCGGATTCATGGTCTTCTCCCCAGTGAGGTGAGAATTTGATGTTCATTTTCCAGCGAGCCGAGGATGATCTCACGGTTGGGTGTATCAATGACCAG
>JBFLKI010000078.1:0-4667 GCA_040883135.1 Desulfotignum sp.
ATGATCAGAATAACGATTAACTGCGTGACAACTGGATACTGGGTGATGATCGTATGCATGCAGATCCTTTTTCCTATCCGTTCTGGCTGGTGTATAGGGGCAAAACTTCTATTCCCCTCTTATCCACCGTTCAATTAAATTGGGAACGACCGGGGTGAAGGTCAATCCGATCATCCACTCCGGACCAAACAGGTCAGGCTGCTCGACATAATAGTTCAGATCCAGGCCTATCTTTAAGGGCATTTTGCCAAGCATGACGGTTTTATCGACGGTAATGTTCAATGGAATCGTCCACTCTTTGGATTTCCAGTCGTAGTTCATGATCGGCGCTGACCCGTAACTCCAGCCGCCTCCGGGCAGAAACTTAAGAAACAACTGAAGCTGGGACGTACTGAAATCATTACCGTTCCAACCGCTGACATCCCACTGGTGGCTCGGGAATAGTCCCCAGAGCCCCCATTTATGGAATTTGGCAATCAGGGCCTCAGGTCCCAGTCGCAGCTGCTTGCCTGAGATATCGCTGTCCGTTGCTGAAGGCAGGGTGCCCACCATGCCCACGGCCCATATCCAGCCGCTTTTCTCGGTCACGCCGTAACCGATGTCAAAACCGATATCACCCAGGGCGGTAACGTCTTTGAAATCATAGCTTGCGGTGTCGAATGCGGGCTGGTCCACAAGAAGGGGAAACGCCGGGCGTACAAAGAAAGTCGCCTTCCCACCGTTCCCTGCTTCCCCAAGGCTGAACGGGAAGACGGGCTGGAACAACAGGGTGTAATTACTTTGGCTGTCGGCATTGGGTAAATCGCCCGTATACCAGCGGTACTGGTTCTTGAAGGTCAGGCTGGCCAGAGAGTTGTTGGGGTTGGCCAGCTCCTTTGCCACTTCATCCGCAGACTTAAGATCCTGGGCTTCCTGAGCCCATACCGGCGCTGCCATTAAGAAAATTAGCACCAGCAGAATAACCCTTCTTTTTAATGGTTGTTTCATTGTAATCTCCTGTCTGAACTAAATAATCTTGTCTGCCGGACTAAGGTCAAAGCTGACCGGACGCTGCCTGCTGACAATGCTTGATCCAGAGTTTTTACGCAAGCAGCATCCGGGAAAATGAGGCCGGTTCCTGCAGCAGCATCTGTTATTGGGTTAGTTTTTCCATGCTTTCAAGGGCGTTATCTTTTGGATTATCAAGACAATGTTCAATAAACTTGTCCGTGCTCTCCGCAAGTATCTGAACATCAAATTGGGTGGTGCCTTTTTTCCCCAAAAGAAAAGCATGCAGGACACCGATGGCCAGATCACGATCTTCACCGGACAAACGCATGATGTCCTTGCATGAATAACTTTTCAGATCTTTAAGGTTAGCGTCCTGCCCCATGGCATTCCCGACCAGGCCGGCACCTATAAAAAATATAAAAAAAATCGATACCAGAAAATGTTTCAACTTCATTGCAATCTCCTTTGTTTTTAATTTATCAGAATGTATTTACCATTGAACCCGTCCGGCCATGCAGTCATCATATGCCTGACGACGGATTTTGTCCCGGTTGACAGCTGACTTGGTTCCTCGTACGACGCCGCCCAGAGCGGCACCTTTTTTTGCGCCTTCACGGTCTCCGACAATAGCGCCGAAAAGTGCGCCTCTGGCAGTGCCTTTTATGGCTCCGCTCAGCACCCCTTCACTGGAGTTTTCCGCCTTGTTGCGTGCATAGGCGTCACAATCTGACGGCGACGGCTTATAGTCCCGGCTGCCCGTCTGGGCAAAAGCCTGAACAACAAACAAAAAGACTGCTGTGAAACATAAAGTGAACACAAGATGTTTGTATTTTACACTTGCCATTTTGATCCTCCTTTCATAAAAAAGTTTGAACACATGATGATCTTCTCTTGTTACTTAATCGTATTCAGGGATTTTTCGTTTTGGCCGTTTTTGTAATTTCTTTGTAATCTTTACTGAATGTCCTGTCTATTGGACTAAGGTCCAATAGACAGGATTGCCTCAATACGAATACTCTGTCGAAAGTCATTGAACTGGGTTCACCATCGTACATGATGGGTTTGCAGTGAAGTACCCTATAAAACAGCTTTTTAAGAGTATGGAATACAACAATGCCCCGTCAAAACGGCACTTATTCATTGGAGTTTAAAGAGAGCGGTGAGCCCTGTCTGTCGCTGGAAGGAAGCTGGGTTGAGGCGGACTGGATTTCTCTTGCGTCCAAGGTACTGGCCGGACTGGACGGGGTTACCGGTGCCCGGACCGTCTCGTTGGCTGGAAAGGACATCAGTGCCTGGGACAGCACGCTTCTGGTTTTTTTAACCAAAATCATTTCAGGCTGCCGGGAAAGAGGACTGACCGTCAAATTTGCTGATTTTCCCAAAGGAATCACCCGCCTTCTGGACCTGGCATCAGCCGTGCCTGAAAATATAAGTGCCCGAAGAATGCCTGCCAGACCCTCATTTCTGATTAAGGTCGGAGATGAAGCCATCTCTTTTGCCCGTTCTCTCGGGGAATTGATCGACTTTCTGGGTGAGACCTGCCTTGCCGTGATCAACCTTTTCAGGGGCAGGGCACGGTATCAGCGGGAAGATTTTTTGCTGACACTTCAGGAATGCGGCATCAATGCCCTGCCCATCGTATCCATGATCAGTTTCCTGGTGGGGTTGATCCTGGCATTTGTGGGGGCGATTCAGCTGGAACTCTTCGGTGCCGAACTTTATGTGGCAGACCTGGTGGGCATCGCAATGGTCCGGGTGATGGGCGCCGTCATGACCGGGATCATCATGGCCGGACGGACCGGGGCGGCGTTTGCTGCAAGAATCGGAACCATGGAAGTGAACGATGAGATCGATGCCCTGAGAACGCTCGGCGTCAGCCCTTTGGAATTTCTGGTACTGCCCAGGGTCCTTGGAATGACCCTGATGATGCCCCTGCTCTGTATCTATGCCGACTTTATGGGGATTTTAGGAGGACTTGTGGTTGGGGTGGGCATGTTGGATCTTCACCTGATGGAATATACACTGGAAACCATTCGATCGGTTGGATTGAACGATCTATGGGTGGGCCTTTTTCTGAGTGTTGCCTTCGGCATACTGGTGGCACTGACAGGCTGTCTTCGGGGCATGCAATGTTCCAGAAGCGCCGCAGCGGTAGGAACAGCTGCCACTTCCGCCGTTGTCACAGGCATTGTCAGCATTGTTGTCACCACAGCCGTGGTTACGGTGGCCTGCACGGTGCTCGGCATTTAATGATCCGTTTGGAAAGGAAATTGAGATGACCCGGAAATCCGCCCCTGGAGCACCCCGAATCCGGGTGGAGAACCTGACCATGGCATATGGGGATTTTATTCTCATGAAGGATTTGAATTTTATCGTGAATAAGGCAGATGTCTTCATCATCATGGGAGGAAGCGGTTGCGGTAAAAGCACTCTTCTGAGGCACCTCATCGGCCTCAAGGCTCCGGCCAAAGGACGGATTTTATACGGAGATCAAAGCTTCTGGGACGCCACTGCTGAAGAGCGGGAGCGTATGATGACCAAGGCTGGCATTCTTTACCAAAGCGGCGCTCTCTGGAGTTCAATGACATTGAGCCAGAACGTGGCACTCCCTTTAGAACAATACACACAACTGTCGCCGGCTGAAATCCGGGACTTGGTTTCATTTAAACTGTCACTAGTCGGATTGGCCGGTTTTGAAGACTTTTATCCGTCAGAAATAAGCGGTGGGATGTGCAAACGCGCCGGTCTTGCCAGGGCTATGGCGCTGGACCCTGAGTTCCTTTTTTTCGATGAGCCTTCTGCAGGACTGGACCCCCTGAGCGCCAGGCGGCTTGATGAATTGATTCTGGAACTGCGTGACAACCTTGGATCCACAATTGTGGTGGTTACCCATGATCTGGAAAGCATCTTTACCATTGGAAGCAATTCGATCTTTCTAGACGTCGAGAAGCGAACCCTGACAGCCAGCGGGAATCCCAAACAGCTACGAGAGCAGCGTGAAAACATGACAGTGAGACAATTTCTCAGGAGAGGCAAACCTTAGGAGATGGAATGAATACAGAAGTTAAAAAGACGATGATCGGCGGATTTGTGGTCACGGCATTGATCCTTTGCACGATTGCGGTGTTTGTATTCGGATCCGGCGATTTTTTCAAAAAGACCAACAGTTATGTCCTTTTTTTTGAAGATTCCATCAAAGGTCTCTCCAAAGGAGCGCCGGTCTCCTTAAGCGGGGTGGAAGTCGGTTTTGTAAAAGAGATCCGGCTTGTGGCTGACATCGACAAGATGACCACTTATGTACCGGTGATCATCGAAGTGAACCCTTCCAGTTGGACTACCGTGGGCACCGATGATTCCAAAACAGAAAAAGAAAAAATCGAGAATCTTGTCAGGAAAGGGCTGCGGGCCAAGCTGGAACTTCAGAGTGTCGTAACTGGTAAGTATATGATATCGATTGACTTTTATCCTGATGAACCGATTCTTTATAAGCAGATCATGCCGGATATGCTGGAGATCCCCACCATCCGGGGGAAGCTAAACAAAATGGCCGATAACCTGGGAAAGCTACCCTTTGATGAGTTGTTTTCAGCCATTTTATCTGCGGTTGAAAGTATTGACCGCATCGTCAGTTCTCAACAGACGACTGAACTGTTTTCAGGATTGAACAAGGCGATTGA